>ONOZ01000068.1 GCA_900319595.1 uncultured Bacteroidales bacterium
AAAAACAACCGGACTTAATGATATAGCACAGACTAATAGCATAAGTATATATCCTAACCCCGCAAGCGACAAAGTAACGATAGAGGGTAAAGGCGAAATAGTTATTACTAATAGTTTAGGTCAGGTTGTAAAAGAAATAAAAGACAACAACTTATATAGAACACTTAATATAAAAGACTTTGAAAAAGGAGTGTATTATATAAAGGTAGGCAATACAACGCAGAAACTGGTTATAGAATAGTATTGCAATAATCAAAAAAAATGAAAAGGGTGTGAAGAAGTAAAAAACTTCACATCTTTTTTATAATTCTTTCAATAGTTCTTTGGCTTGATTCTTTGCTTGGGTATTGCAGTTTTTAATAATATTCTCGTAATATGCCTTTGCCTTTTGCTTGTCTGCTCGTTTCGCATAAATATTGGCAATATTAAATAATACAATATCATTATTTGGTGCAATTTGTTCTGCCGTTAAGAAAATTTCAAGGGCTTTTGAATCGTTGTTTTCAAAAAAATAAGTTGCTCCTAAGTTATTTAATGCCTCCACATTTTGAGGATAATATTTCAAAACCTGTTCAGAAATCTTTCTTATACGCAAAATCATTAACGAATCTTCCAAAGAGTAGATTTCCCAATCTGTTTCGTCAAATAAATCGGCTTGATACTGCTGTATAACGTTCAAAAAGAAATCTTTATCTGCTTTTTCGTTCGGATATATCCATTTGTTATCAATAATATAAGAATAGTCAATTGCAGAAATTATCTCTTTGGTCATATCGTCCCACATAGCCATCTGTTTTAATGCGAAAACTTTGCCTTGGCGTATATCTAAACGATTAGGATATTTGTCTATACCCTCATCAATTGCATCTAAACTTCTGCCAAGTTTCTCTATATCTAATTTTCTCGTTTGTTCATCAACGCAAGAAGTTAAATAATAATTGAAATTTGCTATATAATAATCTGCACTTCTGTCGTTACTTTTTTCCCATAAAGACAAAATTTCCTTTTGTTTGTCTGTGTTGCCGTCCCTTAACGCTTTTGTGAAATCTGCTTTGAAACTTTGTGCATTAAGCGACAATGTAAATAAGATTGTTGCTAAAAGGATTGATATTTTTCTCATAATGATGTATTTTATTATAGATAACTCTGCAAAGTTACAATAAAAAAGAAAGAAAACGGCAATTTTATTGAAAAATCGCCGTTTTTTGTTTTATTATATCTTAGGAAATAAATTATAATTGAAATTCCTTTTTCAAAATATCAACATAATCTAACTTTTCCCAAGTATAAAACTCAACTTCTTTACTTATACGTTTGCTATTATCATAAACTTCCACTGCTTTTTTATACGGCGTTCTGCCAAAATGTCCATACGTTGCAGTAGGTAAGAAAATAGGATTTTTTAAACCAAATCTCTCTATGATAGCATACGGTCTAAGGTCAAAGATTTTAAGTAATTTTACTGCAATCTCACCTTCTGATAGGTTGGTATGATTAGTTCCAAAAGTATCTACATACAAGCCGACAGGTTCTGCAACACCTATTGCATAAGCCACTTGTACGGATACCTCATCACATAAACCTGCTGCCACCATATTTTTTGCTACATGACGCATTGCATACGCAGCACTCCTATCTACTTTACTTGAATCCTTGCCACTAAACGCCCCGCCACCATGTGAGCCTTTGCCTCCGTAAGTATCAACAATAATTTTTCTGCCCGTTAATCCCGTATCGCCGTGAGGTCCTCCTATAACAAATTTTCCGGTAGGATTGACAAGCAAACGAAAATCTTTTTGAAACATTTGTTTGACTTCTGCTTTACGTTGCTTACTTGCTATACGTGGAAGAAGTATCAAACGAATATCTTTTTCAATCTGTTTTAAAGATACATCTTCATCATGCTGAGTTGATACCACTATTGTATTGATGTTAGTAGGTATGTTATTGTCGTCATATTCTATTGTAACTTGACTTTTAGAATCTGGTCGCAAATAGGTCATCATCACACCTTCTTTTCGTATTTGTGCCAATTCATAAACAATCTGGTGAGCCAAAACTAATGGCAATGGCATATAATCCTCTGTATCTCTGCTGGCATAACCAAACATCATACCTTGATCGCCAGCCCCTTGTTCTTGCGGAGATTTGCGATCTACGCCTTGATTGATGTCTGGGCTTTGTTCATGTATTGAAGACAAAACTCCACAACTATCAGCCGAGAATTGATATTCTCCTTTGGTATAACCAATATTGCGTATAACATTGCGAGCAACTGTTTGCACATCTACATAACTTTCGCTTTTAACTTCTCCACTCAGAACCACCATACCTGTTGTTACTAATGTTTCGCAAGCAACTCGTGAATTAGGGTCTTGTCTTAAAAACTCATCTAATAGAGCGTCTGAAATTTGGTCGGCAATTTTGTCTGGGTGTCCTTCTGATACCGACTCAGATGTAATAAATCTTGACATTTCCTTTAACTGTTTTTAATTGTTTATAACTAATAAAATCAGTGGAAAAAGAATTTGTTTGGATTTCTCCTACTAAAAGGATTCTGTATTTTAGCATTCTTTTATAGTGGTTGCAATCAGAACAAATCTATCCACACTTCCATATTGCAAAACTACAATATTATTTTTACATAGAACATAGTATTTGTAAAAAAAATTATTTTATTATTGTTTTTTGTGTAGTAAAATTATAGACACTACATACTAAAAATCGTTGATCATAAACTATTTTTAGATGAATGCAATCTATTTTATTATTATCGGTGATTAAAATTTTTATATGCGATATAAGGAAAATTTTTATTGTGATTATTTATTTTTCGCATTAAGTTATCTAAAAAACTTGGCTTTATAGTTGTATCATATTGTAAATTAGGGTAATATGCTTTCAATTTGCTGATTCTGTGAGAAGTATTCTTATCATCAAAGAACAACACGAAAGCAGGGGTGGAGAGAGTATCAAAATCCTTTGAGAATGTGTCCCAATCATTCAAATTATATTGCGTACAGTAAGCGTTGGCGTATGTGCGAGGCATCATAATGCGGTCTTTCCCTTCGGAATTTTCTACAATGTAAGTGAAATTGTCCAAGTCATACTTACTAAAATGCACCATACTTTCCACTCTTGCCTTTTTAGAATAATGGACAGTTACCGGAACAAGTAGTATAGTATTCAATATTATAGAGATTATGATACAGACTTTAATAATTCTTTTATACTTATATAATAAAGGTTGTTTATTGGCAAAGTCCCATAAACCAGTGATACCTAAAAAGATAACAAAAGGAATTATTGGAAAAATAAATCTTTCTTGCTTGTTTGGGAATATACTATGGAACAAAAAGAAACAAAAAGATGGCAAAAAAAGGAATAATCTCTTGTAACCGTAAAAGAACCCAAACATAAGTAATACACTAATTGGCGGAACTAACATACCTAATAACACACCAAAGTATTTGAAAAATCCACCTTGCGGGTAATCGCCAGCGTTGGTAAAGTTATATAAAATATATTCTTGCATTTCTGCAAACGGACGATGCCAAATAAAAATATCTGAAAGTTGTGTTAGACAGAAAACTATAAGTAATGATATTGTCCAAATAATAGCATTTTTCCATTGTTTATATATTAGCATTGCCAATCCGAAACCTCCAATAAAAAATACAACTTGAAAACGAAACGCAAAGGCTAACCCCATCACTGCTCCGCTATAAATAATATCTTTTGTAAGAGGAGAAGAATTTCTTATATATAACCACGTTGCCCATAGCAAAAAAGGAATACATGTTATTTCCACTAAATTTCTTACACTTAACCATGGCAAACACCATAACAAACAAAGAATCCAAGCAGAGATATTTGCAAGCTTTTTTTCGTTAGTTGAGCGAAATACAATTTTGTAGGAAAAATATATTGTCAAAAGAGAAAACAGTGCATGCACAAAACGAATGAAATACATCTGAATATCAAGATTTTCAATACCCACAAACATCAAACCTTTGAACAAGAAGAACAACAAAAGCGGGTAGGTGAATGAATGCCCTTGTGGAATGGTTTGTAACCAACCTTGAAAATCCCAACCACTTGCCCAAGACCGTGAAGTTTCTATGATAAGGAAGTGATCATCATGCATTCCATATCCCTTTGCAAACAAAACGCTAAACATCCTTATAATAAAAGCAACCAAAATTATGATTGTCAATGGATATTTTTCATAATAATTCTTTAATGTGTTCATTTTGTGCAGTCTTTGAATCTTTGAGATTTACCCTATCTTGTATTTAATTGATTATTAGCGATAAAGTAAAATTTCTATTTTGATAAAAATGAGATACCGACAGTTTTGTAATCGGTATCTCTACTTATCAACATTTTTTATACATATCTATTTTGCATAATTTACAGCACGCGTTTCTCTAATTACGGTAACCTTTATCATACCAGGGAATACCATTTCCGTTTGTATCTTTTTAGATAAATCTAATGATAGTTGATTAGCTTGAGTGTCGGAAATCTTGTCAGCTGCAACTATAACACGCAACTCTCTACCTGCTTGAATTGCATATGTTTTGACAACACCTTCGTAACTCATAGCCATTTCTTCTAGTTTATTCAAACGGTTTATGTAAGCCTCTACAACCTCGCGTCTAGCACCTGGTCTTGCACCCGAAATAGCATCGCAAACTTGGACAATAGGAGCATAAAGACTCGTCATCTCCATTTCATCGTGGTGAGAACCAATGGCGTTGCAGATTTCTGCCTTTTCTTTGAATTTCTCAGCCAACTTCATACCGTGCAGTGCGTGTGGTAATTCAGGTTCATCGTCAGGTACTTTTCCTATATCATGCAACAATCCTGCACGTTTTGCTATTTTTGGATTTAAGCCCAATTCGGCAGCCATCGTTGCACATAAGTTTGCTACCTCACGTGAATGTTGCAAAAGATTTTGTCCGTAAGATGAACGGAATTTCATTTTGCCAACCATACGCACTAACTCGTGATGCAAATTAACTATTCCCAAGTCAATACATGTACGTTTGCCGACTTCCATAACCTCTTGTTCAACTTGTTTCTTGGTCTTAGCCACAACCTCTTCTATTCTCGCAGGGTGAATACGACCATCAGTTACTAATTTATGCAATGACAAACGAGCAATTTCTCTACGTATTGGGTCAAAACATGAAAGAAGTATAGCATCTGGCGAATCATCAATTATAACCTCTACACCTGTTAGATTTTCTAATGTACGTATGTTTCTTCCCTCGCGACCGATGATTCTACCTTTGATTTCTTCGTTTTCCAAATTGAATACCGACACCGTGTTTTCAATAGCTGTTTCAGCCGCTGTGCGTTGAATGGACTCAATCACTACTTTTTTTGCTTGTTGATTAGCAGTCATTTTTGCCTCTTCAACAATCTCCATAATTTTGCTTGTAGCATCTGATTTAGCTTCTTCTGTCAATGTTTCAATTAGTTGACTTTTTGCTTCCTGAGCAGATAAACCGGCAATCTGTTCCAATTTTTTTATGCTTTCTTGATAAGCGTTTTCAACCTCTTGTTGTCTTACAACCAATTTGTCTGCTTGTTTTTTTAAAGTCT
>ONOZ01000030.1 GCA_900319595.1 uncultured Bacteroidales bacterium
GCAATTTATATATTCGTTAGCAAAGGAGTCTTTCAAATCCTCCGGCAAGTTATGTCTTTCGTCTTCTATATTTATGAATTTATCAAAATCTTTGTCCAAATACTTATCTTTGAGTGGAGAAGAAAGCCAATATTGGAGTAATACTTCTTTTTTATCTGAGCCAAAACGTTGTATTCTTTGAGCAATTGCTATATTAACTTCCTCAATCGTTCCTACGCATTCAAAAGGTTTTACTTCCTTTGTCCCAGTCAGTTCCTTAAAGTATTCTAATAACCCTTCATCATCAAACATATTTTTATGAAATATCTCTTTTAATGCGAGAGGATTAACAAATGGAGAAAGGATTATATAAGCAAATAAACATTTTGGACAACTTCCGCACCAAGTATCTGTCTTTGAGCCAATATTACAAGATTTAAACACATTTAAATAGTTTAAACGTGAAAATATTTCTGCAATTTTCAGTTCACTTATCGGACGCAAAAATGAAAAATATTCAATATCTTTGCACAAATACTCCTTATAATACGCTCTAAAATCATTTTCAAACTCCAAACTCTTTGAATATTGATGATTTACGCCCAAATATTCTTCGTTTTCTTTATTATTATATACTGTCGCCTCATTTGCTGAATTTTCATTGCTAAGTGCTATATACTTTTTGCCTGTTAGTATGGAGCAAATCAAGGTTGTAAATGCCAACATGGCAGAAAAAGGAGTATGTCCGTTGAGATAACCTTTTTTATTTAACTCCAAAAGATTTTTGTCTATAATTCGCTTGACTTCTATAGTCTCATTGTCCTCATAACCAGCGGTTTTTATGCAATCTTTTGTCGCACCACGCTGATTTATTACCATAGGAGTAATATGCTTATTCTTTATTTTCAACAATTCTAACGTAACACAACTGTCTTTCCCTCCACCAACGGGTACAATATATTCATTATTTAATGTGTAGTGAGTTGTATGTAGTATATTAGTTTTAAGACATTCTATTTGTACAAAGTTATTTTGCGTTGTTTTAATATTATTTAGATAAAAAAACTCGCCAAGACCGTTAAACCATAGTTTTTTCCAAAATTTCTGTTGTTTATCGTCTAAACTTCCACATCTAATTACAATTTTAGGCGAACAAGTGGCTTTCCAATAAGAAATAAGTTCAATTAACCCCAAGTTAAACGCAAAAATTTTCAGGTCATTAAACTCGTGAATATCAGCACTTAATTCTTTTGTGTGATTAATTTTTTTTTCTGAGTAATTATTTTTTTCTTTCTTGTGATTAGTATTTTTTCTTTTGATACTAAAAAAATCCTTTATATAAAACAATTGATAAGGACTGAATTTTTCATCTCCACACGAAAAAAAGAATTGAATTTTTATATAATCCCTTTGTTTTTCATCCTCTTCTTTACCATAGGTGATAGAAAAATCCTCATAAGCAAAGATAGAGTATTTTTGTCTTAACTCTTCGTATTTCTTACTATTATCTTCAAATTCCGTCATGGTGTGTTTAGTAAAATTCATTGCAAAATTACAAAATTTTTTTTAAATTCACTATCTTTGCAACTTGAAAATTTTTGAAATATGAACGATAGGGAGAATTTTATAGGATTGGATAAGAAAGTGCTAACGGTTTTTGCTCAAAATGCATTGGGCGATTTTTCAATAAAGAAAGTTTATGGCATTTTGGGAATTAGAAATCGCCAGTTAAAAGATATGATTAAGGCAATAATCAAAAACATGGCTGCCGAAAATATACTTGTCAAAGAAGGGAGTCAATATCATCTTCACCCCCAGTATGTGAATAAAGAAACAAATAGCAAACATTATACAATAGGAATAGTAGATATTGCACGTTCAGGCAAGTTCTTTGTCATACCAGAAGATGGTAGTGAGGACATAAGGATAAAAAGTAGTAACACTTCACAAGCCTTAAATGGAGATACGGTTAAAGTTTATGTTTTTCCAAGACGTAAGGGCAAAAAACGAGAAGGACAAATTGTATCTATTGAAAAGCGTAAAAGAGAAACGTTTGCAGGCATCATAAAGAAAAGAAAAGATTTAGCGTTAGTACAATGTGACGAAAACGAGTTGCCATATATGGTTATGGTGCTTAAATACGATACGTCTATAGAAGATGGAAGCAAAGTTATTGTGCGTATTACTGATTGGAAACCATCAAGTAACCAACCATTTGGGGAAATTGTCAAAGTTTTAGGTATGCCAGGTGATAACGATGTGGAGATGCAGAGTATATTGCTTGCAAATGACTTACCAATTGATTTTCCTGATGCAGTTAAGAAAGAAGCGGGTAAATTATCTTCACGTATAACAAAGAAAGAAATAAGTTTGCGTAAAGATTATAGAGATATGATAACATTCACAATTGACCCTAAGGATGCTAAAGATTTTGATGATGCAATTTCGTTCAAACTTTTGGAAAATAATAACTATCTTATAGGTGTGCATATTGCAGATGTATCTTATTATGTGCAACCAGATAGTGAAATTGATAAAGAGGCTTATAATCGTGCTACAAGTATCTACCTTGTGGATAGGACTGTACCAATGCTGCCCGAGAAACTTTGTAATGAGTTATGTTCTTTACGAGAGGGAGAGGATTCTTTGACTTACAGTGTCGTATTTGAATTTACACCTAAAGCAGAAATAGTTTCTTACTCAATAGATAAGAGTATTATTCATTCAAACAAGCGTTTTACTTATGAGCAGGCACAGGCAATTATCTCTGCTTCGGAATATGGTACTTATTATCAACCGTCTCCTTACTCACCACAAATTACTCTATTATGGAAAGTGGCAAAGATTCTAAGGGAGGAGCGTTTTAAATTAGGTGCTATTAAATTTGATTCACCGGAATTTCAATTTGATTTAGATGAACAAAAACGTCCAATTGCTGTCCATGTGAAAGAAAGTAACGAAGCACATTGGATGATAGAGGAATTTATGCTCTTGGCGAATAAAACTATAGCAGAAGAGATTGGGAAAAAATTGAAAAAGAAAGATGCCAAAACTTTTGTCTATCGTGTGCATGACGAACCAAACCCAGATAAAGTTGAAACATTTAAAACATTTGTAGAGAAATTGGGCTATAAGATAAATAACTCTACAAGGGACAATTTGGTTAGGTCTTATAATAATTTGTTTGAGAAAGTTAAAGGCAAAGCCACACAGACACTTATTGGCAATATTGCTTTGCGGACAATGAGTAAGGCTTATTATACTACAGACAATATTGGTCATTACGGATTAGCATTTGATTACTATACTCACTTCACATCTCCAATTAGACGCTATCCAGATTTGATGGTTCATAGACTTTTGTCTTATTATTTGTCGGGAGGAGAAAATGCAGACCAAAAACAATATGAAGAATATTGTAAGCACTGCTCCGAAATGGAAAGAAAGGCCGCCGATGCAGAACACGAAAGCGTTAAATACAAACAAGCTGAATTTCTTGCCGATAAAATAGGGGAGAGGTTCAATGGTGAAGTTAGTGGAGTTAGTAAATGGGGCATTTATGTAATGATTGATGAAAATAAGTGCGAAGGTTTAGTAAAGATGACTTCATTAAAAGACGATTTTTATGCTTTAGACGAGGATAATTATCAGATAATAGGTACAGAAACTGGTAATACCTACCAATTAGGACAGAAGGTTACCATACGAGTGCAGAGCGTAAATATGTTAAAGAAACAAATAAATTTCCAATTAGTTGATACAGAATAGTATTTAATGAAAGAAATATTTATAAAACTGTAATAGGAATAATGAATTACGATTTTGATACAATAACATTTAACCACAGCATAGAAATACAGATTCGTTTTGCCGATTTAGACGCACTAAATCATGTAAATAATGGTTTTCAATGTCATTATTTTGATGTTGGTAGAGTCAATTATTTTCAGGATGCATTGAAGCGTAATATAAATTTAGCAGAAATAGATTTGGTATTAGTACATACAGAATTTGATTTTTTAGCACCTATTGAAGGTAATGACGAAATACTTGTTCAAAGCAAAACTATTTCATTTGGTAAAAAAAGTGTTAAGATGTTTCAGCGTATCATAGATAAACATAGTGGTAAAGTGAAAACTACTTGTTACAGTGTGCTATCAGCAATGGATACGAATACAAAGCAGTCAAAAGTGGTTCCGTTGGAGTATAGGCAGGCGTTTTCTAAAATAGACGATATTGAATAAAAATAAAATTTCGAATATTAGTAAATCGCTTAAAACTATTTTTATTTTGCATAGATTTGTTTTCTGGATAGTATCATCATAAGAATACTTCTTCCTGTAAGGTATAAAATAAAGCCTAACCATAGGGCATCAATAGTTTTCCCTAAACAAAAATATGACAAGAAAAACAATGCCGTTGATATGAATATAGCGTTTCGCATAATTCTGCTTTGCGTCATTCCAATCAATATTCCATCATACAAAAAAGCAAGAAACCCAGTCAAAGGTATCAAGATAAGCCATAGTTTATAGTACATACTTGCATCTATTACATCTTTATGGTCGGTGAGTATAGATATAATTTCTTTACCAAAGACTCCATATAATATACTACATATAACAGCAAGTCCAAACCCCCATAAGATAACTCTATTGACTACTTGTTTCAAACCTTCTTTGTCCTTTGCTCCATAATATTTGCCACAAAGACTCTCACATGCGTAAGCAAATCCATCCATAAAATAAGAAAATAAACTAAATAACTGCATTATCAAAGTATTTACTGCAAGCGTTGGATATGGATGTGAGGAGGAGGCAATAGTAAAGTAAGTTGTTACTGCAATTATACAAAGTGTGCGAAGAAATATATCACTATTGACTTTGAAAAACAGTTTCATTTTCTCCAAGTGCAATGCTCTTTTTATAGATATTGAATATTGTTTTTTATGCTTAATAATAAATATAATAGAAATAAGTAATAATCCACTATATTGAGAGATGACGGTAGCCAAAGCAACACCCTCTATTTTCATTTCTAAGAACATTACAAAAATAACATCAAACAAGATATTTACTACATTGATTAGTATAGCAACCCACATGGGAGTTTTACTATCTTGCATACCTATAAACCACCCTTTTAATGCATACATACTCAATACGGCAGGTGCTGCCCAAATGCGTATAAAAAAGTAATCCAAAGCCAAACTCATTACATTGTTTTTATCTTCAATAGCAGTTGAGGCTAACATAGCAATAGGCTTTTGTAATAATAACATAAGCAGTGCAACACTTAGTCCGATAGTTAAGGCTCTTGCCAAAATATCGATTTGCTCATTTTTATTTTTTGAACCAAATGCCTGAGCAGTAAAGCCACTTGTTCCCATGCGAAGAAAACCAAAGCCCCAATATAGAAAATTAAAAATCATACTTCCCACAGCCACAGCACCAATATAGTCGGTTACCTCTCCGTTATCAGAAATATGCCCAACGATTGCAGTATCTACCATGCCTAATAGCGGAATGGTAATATTAGTTATGATATTTGGAATTGTTAAGCGAATAATTTCTTTATTCAATCCCGAATTTTTCATCTCATTAAGCCTTGTTTCCTACACTCTTAAACAAGTTTTTCCAATATTTCAAGTGCCAAAAAATATGAATGATGGCAACAATTGTCATAGATATGCCAAAATCAACGTGAAGTTGCATAAGAGTCATATAATCCATAGGAAGATTGTACATTTTTGCGAAAACCACATATACACCTAATAAACAAGAGACTAAACAAGTGATAAGTAAAATCACATTCCAAAACTTACGATGTGTTATTTTCTTTATAGTTTTTACTTTTACTAAGATAACACTTATAATATACAATACCAAAGTTGCAATCATTACCTCCCAAAGATGATAAGGGAATTTTTTCTCTGCTTTCTTTATTTCAACTGTTGGAGTCTGTTCAACAACGCTTTCTGTCATAGTTTCAGTTGCTCCACTTGTAGTTTCAATCTCTTCTTCAGATAGGTTTGTGTCTGCGAGTTGAGTTGCATTATTTTTTCCCGATACTTTAATTTCCTGGTTAGTATTTTGGATATTTTCTTTTTTTATAATGGTTCTTTCTTCCAACTCTTCATCATATTGTTTTGTATTCTTCTGCTGCTTAGATAATATCGCATAATCGCAAAATCCGTCTCCATCTTCGTCCGTAAATAATCCGCAATATCCTTTACAGTCTACTCTTCCACCAAGTGGGCAGTTTTCAGGATGTTGTTCCTGAGCAGTAGCAGATATTGATACAATAACGAATAAAAGCAATAATAAAAATGACTTGTTTTTCATAATGTTACAAATATATTGAGATTAGTGATTGCAAAATTACTAAAAATTTCTTTTAATTTATGAAAAAAAGTGATATTTTTGTATTTTAGTTTTGGAGTAATATGATTGCAACAATTAAGAGTATATTAGAATCTATTTTCTTTACAACATTTCCCCGTAAATGCCTCTTATGTGATGAAATACTGCAAACGAACGAAAAGAAGATATGTTATAAGTGTCAGCAACTTTATTCTTATCCATGTGATATAAATATCGGGGAGTTTTATGCCCCGTTGTATCCATATATAAAGGGAATATGTGTTTTGGGCTTTTATTCATATGTAAAAGTGGCTATAAAGAAGTTTAAATTTGGAGGAAATGTTTATATTGGAAAGCAACTTTCGTATATTCTTTGCGAAAAATTAGCAAAAACAGATTGGATTAAGAATATTGATATAGTAATTCCAGTACCTCTGCACAGAACAAAAAAACGACAAAGAGGTTTTAATCAAAGCGAAATTATATCACAAATTATAGCAAAGAAATTTAACAAGCAGCTTGTGATAAATAATCTGATTCGTACGATAAATAATAAAGACCAACATGGGAGTAGTCAAGACGAACGATATAAAAATGTTTGTGGGATATTTAAAATAAAGGATATTAAAGCGTTTGAGCAAAAGAAAGTGTTAATTGTAGATGACGTTATTACTACTTGTTCTACAGCATTGGAATGTTGCAAAGAGATTAAGAAATGTGCAGGAGCAGAAATATACATTTGTAGTCTTGCTTCAGATAGAGAAATTATTTAAGTGCGATGAAATTACCTTTTATTGAGGGTGTTATAAAATTTTCATAAAACATATTATTGTTATTATTAAAAATTTGATTTTAATTTGTATCTTTGCAACCCGAAGTTGATGATATATGGAAATAAAAAGTGCAAAATTTATTGTGAGTTCAGCAAAACTCAGTCAATGTCCTCCAAACGAATTCCCCGAAATAGCATTTATTGGTAGGAGTAACGTTGGCAAATCATCATTGATAAATATGCTTACAGGGCATTCACGCTTAGCAAAGACATCTTCAACTCCTGGCAAGACACAACTAATCAATCATTTTCTAATCAATGATAATTGGTATATAGTCGATCTTCCCGGTTACGGATATGCACAAGTATCCAAGACACAAAGAGAGAAATTTTTAAAAATGATAAATGACTATTTACTCAAACGTGAAAGTCTGTATTGTGTTTTTGTGCTTGTTGATTCCAGATTAAAACCGCAAAAAATAGATGTGGAATTTATCAACTTTTTAGGAAAAAACGGTGTTCCTTTTGAGATAATCTACACAAAGATTGACAAACAAAGTGAGAAGAAAACTTTGGATAATGTAAATCAAATGCGACAGGTTTTGAGCGAAACATGGGAAGAATTTCCGAATGTCTTACTTTCTTCGGCTGAAAACAAAAAAGGTAAAGATTTGATATTGAATGAGATTGAAAAAATTATAAAACAATGAAACAGATTAAAAGAGCATTGATATCTGTTTTCTCTAAAGAGGGAATAGATAAAATTGTAAAAAAATTAGATGAGTTAGGAGTAGAAATATATTCTACAGGAGGAACTTTTGATTTTATAAAAAATTTAAGAGTTGAGGCGAAAACGGTTGAAAGTTTGACTTCCTATCCTTCAATACTTGGAGGTAGGGTAAAAACTCTACATCCTAAGGTATTTGGAGGAATACTTGGTCGAACAAATAAAGAAAGCGATATTGAGCAAATGGCTACTTATGAAATTCCTGCCTTTGATGTGGTTATTGTGGATTTGTATCCGTTTGAAAAAACTGTACAAAGTGGAGCTGACCACGAGCAAGTAATAGAGAAAATAGATATTGGAGGAATTTCTTTGATACGTGCGGCTGCTAAAAATTATAATGATGTTATTATTGTGCCAAGTGTAGAGCAATATGAGGAGTTTTATGGTTTGCTATGCACGAAAAATGGTTATAGTGAGTTGAACGATAGGCTTATATTTGCTTCATACGCTTTTATGGTATCTTCTCATTATGATACAATGATATTTAAGTATTTTAATAATAAGATTGAAGAACCTACTAACGTATTCAAGGAAAGTTACTCCTCTGCAAACGAATTGCGTTATGGCGAAAATCCTCATCAAAAGGGATATTTCTTTGGCAATTTCAACGAAATGTTTGAGCAACTACACGGAAAAGAGATTTCTTATAATAATATAGGTGATATAGACGCCGCAATCAATTTGATAGACGACTTTTCGGGTACGGCTTTTGCAATAATAAAACACAATAATGCATGTGGACTGGCAGTTAGAGATACTTTAAAGGAGGCTTATTTGAAAGCATTGGAATCAGACCCTATAAGTGCGTTTGGAGGGGTGTTTGTATGTAATAGAAATGTGGATTTGGCAACGGCAGAGGAGATGAATAAGATTTTTATGGAAGTTTGTATTGCTCCGTCATATGACAAAGAAGCATTGGAAGTCTTATTTTCTAAGAAGAATCGTATAATATTGAAACGTAAAGACACAAAGAAAAGTGATTATGTGTTCCGCAATGCTTTAAATGGTGTTTTGGTACAGCAAAGAGATATAAAAGTAGAGCAACCTAACGAAATAACGAGTATAACAAACAGACAATTTACAGAGGAAGAAATAAAAGATTTACAGTTTGCTAATATAATTGTAAAACACACAAAATCCAATGCTATAGTTATTGCAAAAAATCAACAATTATTAGCATCGGGAACAGGACAGACATCAAGAGTAGATGCTCTTGTTCATGCAATAGAAAAAGCAAAGAGTTTTAATTTTGACTTACATGGTGCAGTTATGGCATCTGACGCATTCTTCCCGTTTAAAGACTGCGTAACTATGGCACATCAAGAAGGAATAGATGCAATTATACAACCTGGTGGCTCAATTCGTGATGAAGAAAGTGTAGAATATGCAAAAGAAAACAATATGGCAATGGCAATGACGGGCTTTCGTCATTTCAAACATTAAGAAGTCATAATTTGTACAAATAGTAAATAGGATGAAGTTTTTCTTATGTGAATACTTTGTCCTATTTTAGTTTTACTTATGTGATTGACAAAATGTATTAGTTTAATAGTTAATAAGATAAAATAAAAACTGCTAACCATACCTGACTAGCAATTCTATACTTTCAAACGAATCCTCCATTTGTCTTAGAGAGGTCTCTTCCAGATTCGAACTGGAGTAAACGGTTTTGCAGACCGGCACCTAGCCACTCGGTCAAGAGACCATATTTAATTTTCAGTTTGCAAAGTTATAAAGTTTTTTTATTATAGCCAAACATTTCCTAATATTTTTTTCAAAAAACTGTAGAATTTGTTTATTTTTTATAGAATTGTCAATAATTTTTTGTACCTTTGCACAACGAAACATCGCAACAATGAACGGTTTCCAATTTATGAAAAAGATACTTATATTTATAACGTTGATACTATGCATAATTTCTATAACTTTTGCCCAAAAATCCAAAATAGATAAGGTTATAGTAAAGGCTTCGCAATTTATACAATCAAATAATGAAAGGAATGCAATAGAAACATTAGAAAACGCGATAAAAGACTACCCTAATGAAGTAAGTCTGCACATTTTTCTAGCGGAAATCTATTTCAATAAAAAGGATTTTGAAAACAGCATATTGTATTATGATAAAGCGATAGCAATAGACAGAAATTACGACCTTAATGCCTATTATCGTTTGGGTATTATGCAAAAGCAAATTGGCAAATACACTACTGCTAGGCGTAATTTTCAATATTATGTTGATAACCAAAAGAAACCTCGTTATGAAAGTCGGATAGAGGATAGCAAATATAACATTGCGTGTATTGATTTCATAACGGAGCAATTGCAAAAGCAAAAAAAAATTGACCCAATAAGTCTAGGGGAAAATATTAACGATACTGATTATCAGTACTTGCCAACTTTGACACTTGATAACGAATTATATTTTACTCAACGCAAAAGCAATGCTGAGGATTTTTATTTTGCGACTCTCAATAGTGAATATTATAATAGTATTATGGCAGATGATAGTAGTGATAAGCAGTTAGATTTTAGTAAGATGTGGAATAGGAAGCAGAAATTACCACCCCCTTTGAATACTGCCGAAAATGAGGGTGCTATGAGCGTATCTCCCGACGGTAGATACATATATTTTGCCAAGTGTAACGCAAAAGACGGCTATGGTTCGTGTGATATTTACCGTAGTAAGCGAGTTGGTAATACGTTTTCCAAGCCAGAGAATCTTGGTAATGCTGTTAATTCTAATGCCTGGGATTCTCAGCCGAGTATTGCTTCAGATGGTCGCACTCTTTTTTTTGCGTCTAATCGAGAGGGTGGATTTGGACAGAGCGATATTTGGTATTCTTATCTTAAAGACGATGGGACATGGACTAAGGCAAAGAATTGTGGTCATAAAATCAACACAGCGGGAAATGAAATCACGCCCTATATTCATCATTCCAACACTACACTATATTTTTCTTCGGATTCTTTGATAGGTATGGGTGGGCAGGATATTTATTTCTCAAAAATAGTAGATGGTAAGTTTGAAGAAACTACTAATTTGGGGTATCCAATAAATACATTAGCAGATGAGACTTGTTTTATCGTTAGTGCGGGTGGTGATTTTGCGATATATTCTAAGCAGAACGCAGAAAATGACTTTGATTTGTATGCTTTTGATATGGATAGGACACTTCGTCCGACTAAGGTTGTATGTTTGCAAGGCAAAGTGAGTTATGATGATGAAAAGAAAGGAAATGAATCCGTTTTTGAGATAAGAAATTTACGTAATTCTCGTCTTGTGGCATCGACTTCTTCTGATAAGGCGACTAATATGTACAAATTGGCACTTGTTGTTGGGGAACATTATGCTATGAATGTAAGTTGCAATGGTTATTTACTATATTCTGAAAATTTTTCTATAGAAGATATAGATAACATCGCGAGTAAGCAGATTATAGAGAAGAATATACTTATGCAATCCGTGAAAGAAGGCAGTCGTGTAGTATTAAAAAATGTTTTTTTTGCGACTAATTCTTTTGAGTTGCAAAAAGAGAGCGATGTTGAGTTGAAAGCATTGCTTAAATTATTGAAAGAAAATCCTAAAATTACAATAGAGATTAGCGGTTATACAGATAACGTTGGCAATGAGCAATATAATTTGGTTCTTTCTGAACGACGAGCGAATAGTGTAAAAAATTGGCTTATTGAAAATGGAATTGATGAAAGTAGATTGCGGGCAAAGGGTTATGGTATGGCAAATTCAATTGCGGACAATTCTACTGAATATGGAAGGAAACAAAATAGACGTACGGAATTTAGGATTACAGCATTTTGATAGTTAATTTACAAAGTATTGTTCGTTTTTACAAAAAGAATAATTTTTTTGAATTAACAAAGAAAATTAACAAAAAAATAAAATATTATGGTAAAGATATAGTAATTCACTTGGCTGGTGAATTTACGCTTTGTTATGCGTTATTAAAAAGATTTAGAGAACAGAATATAACTTGCATTGCCTCTTGTACTGAAATATATGTAGAAGATAATGGCAATGGTGAAGACGTGGTAACGTTTGAATTTGTACAATTTAGAGAATATGAGTAACCTTTATTTTGCTCACGTTGTGGTTGTAGGAATTGCCGATGAGAGAGGGCGAAATATAACCGCCCTTTTTCTTAATATTGAATAAAAATTAAATAGATTATAAATAATTCAAA
>ONOZ01000036.1 GCA_900319595.1 uncultured Bacteroidales bacterium
ACACGATATTCAGTTTCGTTCTCCAAAACATTGATTTTTGGCGTGCTTTCATTAAATTCTGGCATACAACTAACTCCGAAGAAGTCATTAAACATACTTGGTAAATAAGCATTTGTTCTCATTGTTGGTAACATAATTTTTTCCTCCTAATTTTTAATGGTTTTTAATTTGTTTTAAAATTTTAGTTTTTTCCTTTCCAATATCTTAAATATTGTTTTTTTTATTTTTCCTTTCATAGAAGCATTTACAAATTTGATACCAAAAGCATAATTTGACAATTTGTCAGGAAAATAATAAATAAAAGAAAAAATACCTGACAAAACGACATTTTTATAGGACATTTTGTCAGATATTTATATAAAATTGATAAAATTTTCTAAATAAACAATTCTTTATCTTACAAATTTATAAGTAATAGTTCCAACTTGAATCTCAGGAGCATCTGCTTTAGCGGAAAATTTGGAGCGTTTAGCCGCTTGTTCGCATGTACGCCAAATATTAGTATTCATAATGGTTGTACCAGCAGCACCGCCCACCGCCTCAATAACGTTACCTTCTTTATCAACCTTGATAGTAACAACGACTTTACCTGTTTCTGTTCTATTTGTCTTAGGCGTAGAAAGGCTTTTTGCACCTCTACCACTCAAAGACCAAGATGTACCGCCTTGACCTGCCCCCTCTCCGCTTTCTCCTGCTCCACTACCTGTGCCTTTAGCATAACCATCGCCACCACCATCGCCTTTACCACTACCACCTTTCTTTACCTTTCCTTTACTAAACAGAGCATTTTCATCAACTTGCGGTTCTGTTTCTTTCGGTTGAATTTTGGGTTTCTTTTTTGTAGGCTTAGCTGTTAATGGTACGTTTTCAGTATTTTGCGTTATAGAAGGCTCATCATCATTATTAGAACTTATGGTCGGTTCATCTGTTGTTTCACCTCCACCAAGTCTGCCAGCAAAACCATCTTCTGCTTCTGTCAAATCATCGGCACTCATTTCCACTCCAATCTCTGGGGGTGGTGGGTCTTGATAGGGCAAACCAAAAGCCAAAAGTAACAAGAGTACAACCGTATGAAATAGGATTGTAGCACCTGCACCTATTAGTTTTCTCTTATTTTCTTTTGTTATATCCATTGCCTACCGATTTTCTTTTTTTATAGTATTTGGTGCGTCTGTTGCAAGAATCACTTTGTGTTTTGTATTATTACGTTGATTGACGTGATTTACCGCATCTATGATATTCACAATATATTGAACAGGAACGCTTTTGTCGGCATGTAATTTAACTGTCCCTTCCTGAGTATCAGTTAGTAACGCCTCCAAATATGGTTCAACCTCTTCTAATGGCTTAGGTAGGTTTTCAACGTAGTAAGTTAGTTTATCGTCAATTGACACAGTTACGTTTTGTTTTGCCATAGTCTGTCCAGATGTTGATTGTGGTAGTAGCATTTTAATAGCATTGGGACTAATCAATGTACTTGTCAACATAAAAAATATTAACAGCAAGAAAACCAAGTCTGACATTGACGAGGAGTTGAACTGTGGTGTTATTTTATTACTACTCTGAATCATAGCTCTATAAAATTACGCTGCAGGTTCGTGCAGTAGGTCCATAAATTCATTGGTACGACTCTCCAATATAAACACTACCTTATTAATTCGACCAATTAAGATACTATATAGGAAAGAGGCAATCAAACCTACTATCAAACCGCCTACTGTTGTTACCATTGCTTCATAGATACCTGAAGATAATAACTGAATATCAATATTATTGCCGGCGTTTGCCATATCGAAGAAAGCCTTTATCATACCTGTTACCGTACCAAGAAACCCTATTGACGGGGCAAGGTTACTTATGGTGGCAATCATACTAACACCTCCCTCTAATTTTGCAACTTCCATTTTACCAACGTTTTCTACGGCTTGATTTATGTCATTCAATGGTCTGCCCAAACGTTCTAATCCTTTACCTATCATTCTACCAATAGGGGAATCATTGGTCATGCAAATATTTTTTGCACCTTGCAAATCAGAATTATGAATACAATTTTTGACGTTGTTCATAAACGAAGTATCTTCTTTCAACGCTTTGTTTAATGCTAAATATCTTTCAACGAATAGATAGATAACGACAACGGATAGTATTCCTAAAACGACCATTATCCAGCCTCCTGCTTTGGCAAGAGAAAATATATCTAAGGTTTTCGTTGTCGTTTGTGCAACTTCTTCTGCTGCTACGCTTGCTTGTAATAAAATTGTGCTTAACATTGAAATTCTTTTTTTTATTAGATTAGTTTTTGATTATTTGACTGTTACTTTTTCTACTTGTATGCCTTTATTTGTTATGATATGAATAATGAATGTTCCACTGCCAAAAGCAGATAAATCTATTTGACTTGGCAAAATGTTATTTGTATAAACCAAGGTGCCTAATTCAGAATAAATCTCAATTTTTTTCATATCTATTGCCTTGCCCTTAGGAATAAAATTTATTAGATTTGTTGTTGGATTAGGAAATACTGTAACATTGTGATTTATTTCAGAACCCTCTTCCAAAGAACTTGACGCCGTTCTAAAAATTAGGTCATCGCTCCATTCACCGTATGCGGTAGAGTCGGTGGTAGTGGTTATAGAATCTCCAGTTGTTGTATCTACGACCGTACTATCATAATAAATAGTACAAACCGCACGCACTTTGACTTTGTATTCAGTATTGATAGTTAAACCTATTGGAAAATATACAGGATTATTCTCTACAACGAAAGGAGTAGCAGGATACACACCATCATTTCTTGCAAACAATACTTCCCATTTGTTTTGACTTACTTGACCAGCCGTCCATTCTATTTTTGCAGTAACGTGGGTAGCGTGATCTACGTGCAATCCCATAACCTTTTCGCAAAGTGCTGCTTTTGTGTGGAAAGGACGCATATTGCTCCAGCCACTTGTTCTGTCATCACATACTGCACGAACATAACTTGTATAAGAACGGTTACTTTCCAAGTCATCTAATACAATACGAGTATCTTCAACTTCTACAATAGTACCTTCGCCTAACTTATGTCCAGAGAAACCATACTCCACTTCAAATTTTACTTGCCCCTCTTGTGCTTCCCATTGAAGTTCTGCAGAATTAGCCTCAACAACAACTGTATCCAATTTTTGTGGAATAGCACCGCAAGCATGCAAAGTTGTAAAAGATTTTTGCTCACTATAAGTTGTATCAACGTAATGATCATTATATCTATTTATAACCCAAATTCTATAATAATATGTTGTAGAAGATAGCAAAGGATAGAGTTCTGTTGTAATTTGTTTAGGATATAATCTATTAGGATTGAACGTACTTTGTACATAAGTAGCATTAGTGCTAGTTAGTGTAGGATGTTGAGTGGTGGAATAAACAAAACCACAATCTTCTAACGCTTCAGAATTTCCAGCAGACTCTATTGTACCCTTTAAAGATGCAGAAGACAAAGTTACATTGTCGCAAAGTGCTACGGTAGAGTGATCTCCAATCGGGTCGGCGGTTTTAAAAGTTGATGCTTCGGAGTAAACATATTCTGTGTCACTACTACTTTTTTTTAGGGTTATAAATGCTTTTACTGAATAGTCGGTTTTGGGGTCTAAATAAGCTTGATAGTCGGTTATTTCGTACGAATAGATTTCGTTCCTTTTCGGAGCATTTTCAGAATATTTCAAAGTGTCTGCAGAAGAATTAGCACCTACTTTTGCAATAATAAATCCTCTTGTTTTGATATCATTAATTCTATTGCCCAACTGTTGAATATTTCCTCTAAAACGGGCTTTTGTCGCAGTTATATTATCAACGCTAACAATCGTTACAGAAGGCTGAGCGTTAAGTATGAAAACAGATACCAACAAACTCAATAAAAATATAAAACTTTGTTTTTTCATTTCTCTGCACAGTTATTACTAATCAATCGGCAAATATACGAAATTTTTTATTATTTGTATAAAAATGATAGATTTTATTTTATACTTTCTTTTTTTCAGTTCTATTTCTTACAATGGAATATATCAATAACAAAATGGAAAAAAAGGCAAACGGACGCATAATCATATCGCCGTGAAGAGCAAAGAAACTTTGGTTTTGTAGCATTGGAACATCATATTCAAACGCTTGTTGGTGCCAAAATTTGCCTTTACCAACAATTTGTCCCTTTGCATTTACTAAACCAGACAATCCTGTATTTGCACAAACAGAAACATAACGACGATTTTCTATTGCACGCAAGCGAGATATTGCAAAATATTGTTTATACCCCTCTGTATCTCCCCACCAACCGACATTGGTAATTATTTGCAAAAAGTCCGCCCCATTTTTTACGAATTGACGTGTATAATTGCCATCGATGCTTTCCCAACAAATAGGGACGCCAATTTTTATTTTCTTATTTTTGGACTCAAACACATTCGCTTGTTCGTCCGTTCCCAATGTGCCGACAATTCCTCCCAGATTCAAAGCGAGTTTTTCAATAAAAGGCAAATATTTTGTAAAAGGCATTTTCTCAACGCCCGCAACCAAAATACTTTTATGCCTTATTTGAATATCGTCTTGTAAGGAAGATTTATTAAACATCAAAGCCGTGTTACAAGATTCGTAGTATCTGTTGGGCATATTATTGATTTTTCGAGCGGCATTTGTTATTGTGCCTTGCGGTAGTAGTTTTCGTGAGGACATACCCGCAATTATTTCGCAGTCTTTCGCTTTTGCCGTAAATCTTTTCAACTCCTGAATACTTGGAACTCTATCTAAAAGGTCTTCCCATGCGTATTCTTGTATGCAACTTTCAGGCAAAACTAAAAAGTCTGTCTTCTCTTCCAAAGCATCTTCAGCAATATTTTCTACTCTTGCAATTACTTGTTCGGGAGGTAATACAAATTGTTCATTATATGGGTCTAAATTCGGTTGCACAATCAATACCTTGGCTGTCTTTGTAGAATCGTCCTTGTATGTTGTCCAAAGAATTATTGACCATGCGATAGGAATTACAATACATAATATTGCAAAAATCAGGTACTTATATTGATTTAATTTATTACTCTGATTAGAAAATTCTTTTGTGAGAAGAGATTTTTTATCACTCTTTTTATTATATAAATATGGCTTTATAGTAAGATATATTAAAATATTGCTCAAAAGTATCCACAATGTACCACCCTCCATACCCAAGACACTATACCATTGTACTAAAATGGGATAGGTAGCAAAGGAATTACCTAAATTAAGCCAAGGAAAATTTATATCCCATGTGAATTGTAAAAATTCTAATGTAATCCAATAAAAAACTAAAAAGAAATATGCTCCCGCTTTCTGCTTTGCAACATTTTTTGAATAAGAATAAAGCCAAAATATTACGCTCATAAGAGTTGCTTCTAATACAGGGACTATATAACCAACAAAAGAAGCATTGCTAATCCACCAAGTATTAGGGAGAGTAAAAAGAAAAAATGCAGGATAGGAATAAATAAATGTAGCAGTGGAGTAAAAACGTTTATCAGAATTGTTATGAGCAATATAATCCTCCACAAACAATAGAGGAATAAACGCTATAAACATCAAAAAACCTAAGCTCATAACATTTACCCAAGATAACGCCATTAGAGTTCCCGACAATAGCGACAATAATAGTAATTTCTTTTTGCTGATATTATTATTCATAAGTATATTTTTGCTTAATATATTGCTGAGGTAGCAATTACTTTATTCATTTTCACATCAAATTCTTCAGTTGGTACTTTATTAACAATTTGGAAGTCAAAACATATCCCTATTTTTTCACAATCACAAGTTTTTAATAATCTATCATAAAACCCTCTGCCTCTTCCCATTCTATTTTTTGTGCTATCAAATGCTACACCGGGAATAATCATCAAATCAATTTTGGAATAATCTTCAAAAATATTGCCCTGAGGTTCCAAAATGCCGAATTGCTCTCCTTCAATCATAGAATCCTTACCTTCGTATTTGCGTAAAACCAAATCATCGCCTACGACACATGGCAAAAGTATAGTTTTATCTTTATACCACTTATTGATAAAGTCGTGCGTATAGACCTCATCATTCATAGACCAATAAAGTAATACATATTCTGCTTTTTTGAAAGAAAAAATTCTCTCTATATGATTGAAGATAGGCAAGGAGTAAAATTTTTTCTTCTCCAACGGGTAGATACTTTTAATCTTTTTGATTTTTTGTCTCAAATCTTTTTTTATGTCTGCTATCTCCATCGTGTAAATAGTTATTTTATATCCTCCTTAATAAATACTCAATTAATATGTAGAGGCTTTTATTCCTAATGCACGTATTTTGTTGGCGTATATTTCCAATTCATCTTTTTCTATTTTGATAAGATTTTTTGCAGGAGGTACTCTATCCAAAGAATACAACATAACCTCTCGCGGTTTAGTCTTTTTTACTATTTCCAAATAAGGTAGAAATTCCTCGTCTGTTGTGTTGTCAATTTTCTGTCCATCATTTTCCCCGCGAAGTAGCATAGTTTGTATAATACAATCATTACCAAAGCGAATGATATTTTGTTTTATTTCTTCAAAATCTATATTTACCGGTTTTGCAATCAAATTATACATTCGTTCAGTACCAGCATCAATTTTTAAAAGAGGATTATCAATCAAATGTAAAGCCTCCCAAACTTTTTCATTTGACAACATTGTGCTGTTTGTCAGGATAGTAATTTTTGCTTGTGAGATATATTCATTTCTAAGAGATACAACATCTTTTACAATTTCTAATATATCTGGATGAAGAGTAGGTTCGCCATTACCACTAAATGTTATGGAATCTATCTTTGCACGACTTTCTTCGCTATTTTCTTTACACCATTTTTCCAATTCGGATTTTATCAAATTCTTATCATTAAAAGGAACTTTAACTCTTGTATCTACTTCATTCCAACCGCATTCGCAATAAATACAATTAAATGAGCAGTATTTTTTTTGAGTAGGTAAGACATTTACACCCAATGAGGTTCCTAAACGTCTTGAATGTATTGGTCCAACAATTATATTTTCAAAAAGCATATCTTAAAATCTTTGGATTTAAGTTAAAAAAGCCTTCGCATAGTGCAAAGACTCTCTTTTTATTTTATTCCTTAAGTTTTTGATTATTTATTTTTATTGATTCGGTAGATTTCTTAGAACCTCCACCAGAGCCACCTTCAGGATTTTTATTACCATCATTTACAGCATTCTCTACACCCATTTCCAAAATTTTCAATTCATAATACTTATAATTACCTTTGTAAGTATAGGAAAGCACGACGTTGGTTGTGGAAAAAACATTTGCTGTAAAATCAAATGAACTTGTATTATTAATGTCGGGTATCATTTCTGGGTTAGCAACAAAATAGTATGCTGTATCCGTATTAAAAATTTTTGTAAAGTAATAGTCTCCATTGTAATAGGCTAAATTACTTCTCGTATCTGGAGCAACGTCAAAAACTTTGAATACAATATTTCTAAAAGCAGCACGTTCAATTTTCATTGTCGTACAATCTTGACATCTTTCACCGTCTTCCTCTGTGCAAGATTGCAATCCGCATAGGCACAATCCTACAAGAGCCACAAAAAAAGAATTTCTCAAAAATTTTTTCCAAATTTTCATATCTGTTATCTTGTTTATTTATTATCGTTTGAATATTCTAACGTGCAAAAATACGAATTTATTTTTTTATAACAACTTTTTTTCATACTTTTGCAACTATGTTTATGAAAAATATGAGAAAGTTTTATACACGTATTGCGTTTTTTTTGGTTGCAATATCTTTTTTGGGAAGTGTTTTTTGGTTTTTCTATTCGGATTACAAAGCAAAGAATATTCAAAAACGTTTTTCCGACACTATTGTTAATATATACAAAGACATAGAGCAAAAGGGAGCAAAGTTTTCTTTTATTGGAGATAGTCTTGTTGCTTGGACAGACAACACAATAGTTATTACAGAACAGCAATGCAGAAAACTTACTAATGAATGGCAAAATAGAATTATTGTAGAGTTGAGAAATGGATTTTTTCTACACCAAAGTAGCAATTCTGATGACACTTTGCAAACGCATTACTTGTATTTAATAAAATATAATTATGATATTGAGAACCGCTATCTTAAAAACGTGTTTTCCGATGACTTTGCATTAGATGATAATATAGAGATTGTAGATTATGAAACAGATTTTCCTATTTACTTTCAAGGAGAAAGAATTTGCTATTTAGAAGTATCTCCCGAATGTTTAAAAAGAAATAGTAAAGATGTCTTTATTCTCAAATTATGGTTGCTATTAAACTTTTTTGTAGTAGGAGTGTTGATAATAAATAATAGGTATATTAACTTATTATTACAAAGGCGTTTATTCAAATTACAATATAAAATATTGATGCTTAGTATAGTCGTAATTCTTTATGCTTTTGTTTGTAGTAGAATAGTTATTGAAAATTCCATATTTGATATAAATTTTGATACGGCGTTTAGTCTTGCCTTTGTTGTGCTATTAGGATTTTTCATTTTTTTGTTTGCAAATAAAATCTTTGCGATAAAAAAGCCAAGAATGGGTTCTCAACCCCAGAAATCAAAAAAATTAGTAATACAATTTGTAGTTTTATTATCAATTTCTATAATTGCAGGAGTTTTTTTACAATATGCAAATTATAAGTATTCATCTCAAAATAAGACGTTGTCTATTGAAAATCTTGGTTTAAATGATAAGAGCCAAAATATCAAAAACTTCCATATGTTAATGGAGGCTTCTGTACAGGATTCTTTAATAAATAATTATGTTTTGACAAAAAATTATAGCAAAGCAGAGAAACATATTGAAAAGTATTATCTTGCACTTTTGAATAGTAGTAATCATACAAGTGTTTTGATATTTGATGAAAAGGATTCTATAACTTTGCAACCGGGAAACAAAAAAACACAGATTCTTTCTTATACTCAAAATAGACTAATTAACTCTCGCAAATTGGATTCTTTACAAAATCTTTACGAGCAAACAAATTACTACGACAATAATACTTACATATATTACAATAAGAGAAACAATGTATATTTTTTTGCTGAATGTTTGCAAAAGACGAATAACAAAAATATGAACTACTCGTTATTTTTGGAACAATCACCGACATTATTTAATTCTTTTGCGACAAAAATAAATTATTCACTCTACTTGTTGTTATCTAAAATATCTTTAGTTTTCTTTGTGCTTTGTATATTATTTGGAACGTACAAATTAGTGGCATCTTTACCACAATTTAGGCAAAAAACATTGAGTATAAAATCAAAAATCTTAGTATCGTTATTGGGGTCATTTGTTGTAAGTTTGATTATTTCGGGCATATTTGCAATAGGGAGTGTCATAAATTCAAATAAGCAAAACAACGAAAATATTTTACACGAAAAAACACAAACAATAGCACTAGAAATAGGTAAAATATTAGAAATGAAGGACGAAATTACAAATTTGGATTTAATAAACTTATCTAATACTTTTTTGACAGATATAAGCATTTTTGATTTTTCGGGAAATTTGGTTGTTTGTTCGCAAGAAGATATCTTCAATCGGGGGGTAATTTCTGCAAAAATCAACCCTGTTGCATTGAAAACTATATATAACAATACCGATACTTTGTTTTATCAACAGGAAAAGATATGTGAGGGTAGTTTTTTGGCATCATATATTTCTGTAATGGATAATCAAACCGATACGTACTACATAATCAATATTCCGTTTATCAATCAGCAGAAGATAATGAATGACAACATTAACGATTTAGTGAATAATTTTGCTAATATGTTTTTGTTTTGGGTTAATGTCGCCATTTTGATTTTTGTTTTTTTAAGTAATATTATCACAAAGCCCTTAGAGTTGATTAAAGAAAAGATGGGCAGAATCAATGTTAATATTCATAATGATAAAATCTTATGGGAGCAGAACGATGAGATGGGAGAACTGATAAAGGCCTATAATATGATGATTGACAAGATAGAAGAGAGTACTTTTTTATTGAAACAACAGGAGAGAACAGCATCTTGGCGAGAATTAGCAAAACAAGTTGCTCACGATATAAAAAACCCTTTAACTCCAATGAAACTTTCCATTCAGTATTTGTTGCATTTATACGATAAAAAGCAAAGTGGAGATAATGAAGCGAATATTTTGTTTGAAACAAAGTGGAAAGACATTGCTCCTTCTTTAATTTCTCAAATAGAAAGCATAAGTACGATTACACAGGAGTTAAATTCTTATTCTAAACCTTTTACTAAAAAAGAAAAAGTCAATTTGGACGAGAGTATTCGTGCTGCAATAAATTTGTTTACCAATATTAACGATGTACAAATAGAATATTTTCCACTTACAAACGCTTTTACTATGGGCGAGGAGGCTTTGTTTATTCGTATTTTCAATAATTTGATAAAGAATTCTTTACAAGCATTATACAACAAGACAGATGGTCGTATAAGTATTTCCATAAAAGATAATGAAAACAAATATATTGTGTCCATAGAGGATAATGGTTGTGGTATAAAGGAAGAGAATAAGGACAAAATCTTTAATACTCAATTTACAACCAAAGAAAATGGCAATGGTATAGGATTGACAATAGTTAAAACGCTATTAGAAAATTATGATGCACAAATTTCTTTTCATAGCAAAGAGAATGTGGGAACTGTTTTCTTTATTGCTTTTGATAAAATATAGTTTTGTAGGTTTGCTTACTTGCTTTGAAAATGTGAGATATTTTTGTAACTTTGCAAAATCATAATTCATAGACTATGGAAGCAATATTGACGGTAGAGCATCTGTATAAATCATTTGGAGATAAGGTAATATTTGAAGATCTTTCGTTTGGAATCAACAAAGGACAGAAGATTGCACTTATAGGTCGCAATGGAGAGGGTAAAAGTACGCTTTTGAATATGTTGTTTGATGAAAGAGAGCGAGATAGTGGCAATGTAATTTTCAATTCTCAGGCGTATCCGTCATATCTTCCACAAAAAACTTGGAAAGATGATACAGTAACAATATTGGAGGAGTTATTATCTTCACACATAGACAATAATGAAAACGAGGAGCAGTTTCTGGCACGGGCAAAAGAAATGATGTTCGTTTTTGGTATGAAAGAATTGGACAAGCCTTTGAATCTTTTGAGCGGAGGTGAGCAGAAAAAGGTTGCATTAGCAAAAGTATTATTGAAAGATTCGCAGTTTTATGTTTTAGATGAGCCTACCAATCATTTAGATATGGATATGATAGCATGGTTAGAGAATTATCTTTTACGCAAAAATGCAACGCTGTTATTAGTTACACATGATAGGGATTTGATAGATAGGGTTTGTACAGACATATATGAATTATATAAAGGGCAAATTGCACGATACAACTGCGATAAGCATGAGAACATACCCCTTTTTGACTATTATTTGCAGAAAAAACAAGAACGTGCTGACCTTTTGCGAGCAGAAATAGAAAAAGCAAGAAATCTTTATGTTAGGGAATTAGATTGGATAAACCGTATGCCACAAGCACGAGGGACGAAGAGTAAAAAAAGAATAGAAAACTTTGAAACAATCAAACAGAAAGCCTTTCAAAAACAAGAAAAAGAACAATCTGCACTATCTGTTGTGGATACGAGAATAGGAAAAAAGATTTTGGAAATAAATAGTATTAGTAAGTCATTTGATGATAAGACATTGATAAGAGAATTTTCCTATACATTTAAAAAAGGAGATAAGATAGCAATCATAGGTCGCAATGGCTGTGGAAAGAGTACTCTATTGAACATAATAATGGGTAAGATAAAACAAGACGAAGGCACAATCATAAAAGGGGAAACAATAAATTTTGGATACTACCAGCAAAAGGGTTTGGAGGAAGAACCAACGAAACGAGTTATAGACATTATTAGAGACGAGGCAGAGGCAATAACAATCAGTCAAGAGGGTAAAAAATTAGATATGAGTGCAAGTAGTTTTTTGGAAAAGTTTGGGTTTAATAAGGATATGCAGTTTCATCAATATGGATTGCTAAGTGGTGGAGAGAAACGGAGATTGTATTTACTTAAAACTTTAATAAAGAATCCTAATTTTTTGATATTAGATGAGCCAACTAACGATTTAGATATTTATTCTTTATTAACATTGGAAGAGTTTCTGACAAATTACAAAGGATGTTTATTGATAGTTTCGCACGATAGACGTTTTATTGAAAACATATCGCAAAATCATTCGTTTGTATTTGAAGAAGAGGGACAGATAAAAGATTTGTATTTGCCATATTCGGATTATTTGAAACAGAAAAAGGCAAGTTTAAAACCGAAAGCTGTATCTGATAACACCAATACTACTAATGATTATAAGGAACATAAAAGACAAAAATCCGAAGAGCGAAAAGCCAAAAAACTTTCTTACAAGGAACAAAAACAGTTGGAGGACATAGAAAACATGTTGCCATTGTTGGAAAAGCACAAAGAGGATTTGACACAAAAACTTTCCTCAGGAGAACTTTCAAATGAGGAGTTGCAAATAGTAGGAGAGGAGTTGCAGCAAGTCATAGACGAAATAGAAGAGAAAGAATTGATTTGGTTGGAATTAAATGAAAAACATAGCGTATAAATAGGATTTCAGATGAAAAAAATAGAAGAGTTACAATCATATTTAAAGGAGAAGAATTTTTCGCAATTGTTTTTATTGGTGGATAGCAACACTTCCCAACATTGTATGCCTATATTGTTGGAGAAAATAGACGAAATAACGGATAGACAAGCAACATTATTAGAAATTCCAGCAGACGAAGGACATAAGACACTCAAAACAGCCGAAGATATAATAAATTCATTGATGGAGAGTAAAGCCGACAGAAATTCATGTTTGATTTCGTTGGGTGGTGGTATGATAATGGATTTAGGAGGATTCGTTGCAAGTATTTACAAACGAGGAATACAAAATATAAATGTGCCTACAACTTTATTGAGTATGGTAGATGCCGCAATAGGAGGCAAAACGGCGGTAAATCATTCGGATATAAAAAATATCATTGGTACTTTTAATTTTCAAAGTGAGGTTTTTGTAGATACAGAATTTCTTAATACTTTGACAAATGAACAAATCAAAGATGGCGTTGCAGAGATGCTAAAAACTTTTTTGGTTGCAGATGAAAACCTATGCGAAACTCTTCTATCCACACCTATTAGTAAAGAAACATTATCTACTTTAATTACACCTTGTGCAGAGATAAAAGAAAGAATTGTTAGTCAAGACCCATACGATTCGGGAATTAGGAAAAAATTAAACTTTGGGCATACACTTGGACATGCAGTTGAGGTGTTTTATAATTTATCTCATGGGCATAGTGTGGCAATAGGAATGTATTATGCGTTAGGAAAAAGTGTGCAGTATTGTAATTTTCCTATTGAAAAAGCAGAAAAAATTAAACAATTTATATTGGCAAATTACGAAATTCCTCCTTACGAAAAGGATATGCCACAATTAGTTTCACTTATGCGACAGGACAAAAAAAATGAGCAAGGGAAAATAAGTTTTATATTATTAGAAGATATTGGGCAGTCGTGTTTGTGTAGTATAGATGGGGATTTAATATAAGATAACAAAATAAATTTTGAAAAAAACACACAACAAAAAAAGCAGTCTTAATTATGGGACTGCTAATTTTCGCTTAACTGAAAAAACTTCTTCAATTATTATTGAACTGGAGTTTCAGCTGGAGTTTCTGTTGCAGTTTCAGCAACTTCTTCAACTTGAGTTTCAGCTGCAGTTTCAGTTGCAGTTTCAGTTGCTTTGCTTCCGCATGCTGCGAAGAAACCAGCGATTGCTAATACGAACAATACTTTTTTCATTTCTTTAAAAAGTTTTTAAATGTTTATAAATTCTTTTGTTTTAACTCGGCAAAAATACAATAAGATTTTAAAAAAAGAGAAAAATTATTGTAAAAAGTTATATTTTTTTACGTAAAGAATTGATATTCAATGATAAAAAATTTGTTTATTTGTGTTTTATTTATCTTTTATCTTATCTTTTTTAATTTGTTTCAAAGCCTCAATGTCAGATTTTTTACTTAAAATTCGGTTATTTTCAGGATGATACGCCAAAGATTGTTGTAAAGTTTGTTCAGCCATGGTATAATCGCCCTGTTGCAAATAAGCATTTATCAAACTTAGCCAAGCACGTTCTTCTTTTTGCTCTCTAAGAAGATAATTTTCCAACAGTTTTATTTGTCCTAATACATCACCTTGTTTTTTGCAATTGCCAATTTTCACACTCACAGGGTCGTAGCACAAAGGCTTCATTTCTATACATTTGTCTGCCCAATAATTGGAAGAATCTTGCATATCTAAATGGGCATAATAAGACGCCAAACGATATTCTTTCAATCCATAAAATGGGTTAGAATTATCTATCAAAATCATATTGATTGCACTGCGATAATCTCCTTCCAGAGCAAACATTGCAGCGTTGTTTATGGCAATAGGTTTTGTACTTTCATCAATATTTGGTAGCCATGGGGCAATATTTACCCAATACGATGGAGGTATATGCTTTTTGTTGCGGGAGTTATGACAAAGTATTCTTTGGTGCTGGACAATGGACGAAACAAAATGACAA
>ONOZ01000072.1 GCA_900319595.1 uncultured Bacteroidales bacterium
ATACGCTTTATTTGACCGTCTATAAATACTCTTACATCGTCCTCAATTTCTAACTCATCTAACAAATCATCATAAGTCTGCTCCGCTCCATTAGAATAAATTTCTCCACTCTTTATTTTGTCAGATAAAGAATTTGAATGAGAAACGTCCCCGTTATCCGCTTTACCTTCTTCTCCTTGATAACGAGGAGTTTCTCTATTCGCTCCTACGACCGCACCTGCATCTTTGTCGTCTTTATTATACACTAACCAAAAATAATAATTTGATAATATCTTTTTCATATCAATTATTATTTTTATCAGTAATCATTTTTTCTAAAAATACCATTTGATAAACTAAGCCTTATTAAAAAATACATAAAAATTTTGCTGTTATAAAAAATATTTATAATTTTGCAATGTGAAAGGTATTGTCTCATAGTGTAGTGGCAACACGAGAGATTCTGGCTCTCTTAACTCTGGTTCGAATCCAGATGGGACAACTGTTCGGAATTTAAATTTACAACCAAACGACTTAATTATTAAATAGTTAAGTCGTTTTTATTTTAAAAACTCGTTTTATTTTTGACCATTTTTTGACCCAAAATCTCAAATCAATTTTCTAAAAACTTTAAACATTTTCATTGTCAAATAACCAATAAGATATGCCGATTGCTCTCCGTCTTCTCGCACATTGTAGTATTTACATATATGGCTTTGAACGTGTTTTGCCTCGTGTATTATAGTATTAAAAAAGTTTTCAGCACTATATGTCTTACCAATAGCAACTATACTTTGTCTTTTCTCAAAATCCGTCTGCGTGTAGCCATATATCCCTTTTTCTAATTCTATATTATACAAGACAATAACACGCCAATAACCATTTATATCTATATCTTGCCGTATCACAACATTTCTTCCCAATCAATAGCAATACCAATATAACACATATCAGCATACCAACGATTAAAAACTAATCCATCAACGGCATCTATATCGTCTATAACATCTTTTACATATCTTATCAAATGTGCCTCATCTATCACAGACGAATTTAAAAAGTCCGCTTTGCACATATTAGCAACATAAACATAATCATATAACTGATTATTCTTTAATTCTATATTGTGTGCCTGTAATAATGTATCTACATCTGCTTTTGTGTATGGCGTAATTCTGCCATTTTTGTCTTTCATCTTACTAACAGCAAAATCACAAAGTTTCTTATTAAAATGTTTGCCATTATACCTTAAATAGTTTATCATACTTTCAGGCATTATGTCATATTTTGTCAAACTATCTCTTCCCATTTTATTTATAAATTAAAAAGAATGCAGGAGTGTTTATTCTCCTACATTCCAACGTTAATAACTCTAATATCGTCTGTAATCATATCTACCACCACGATATTCTCTGTCATCTCTATACGGATAATCATCTTTACGATAACTTCTCTCGCCGTATTCTTCTTTCATTTCCTTTGCAGTATCTTCTAACTCTTCCACTAAATCACATACAGCATTCTTTGCCTTACGTGCTTTGTGCATTAGTTCATCGCTACTGCTACGTAACATCAATATTGCTCCCATAATCTTACCTGTTTTTATTCGTTTGCTTTAAGGCAGTCAATATATCATCAAGTTTATCATCTAATCCCCCAACCTTATTATACAAATCAGCAATAGCCTCATCTCTGTTACTTTCTTTGGCAAATTGTGGATTTAGTTGTTTCAAAACTTCATTGCATTGCTTAATATTGTCCTTGTATTTCCCTATATTATCTACAATATCTTTGCTAACTTGCAACAATCCCTCAACCTGCGAAATCATTGCATCTTTGTTATCTGTTACAATAAAGTTATTATTCTTTGAAACATTACTATTAGACGGAATGCCCTCTATCGTTGTACTTTTACCATTCAAATTCACTTTTAAAGTCAAAAGTGCATTCATATTCTGTATGCCAAGTTGAAAAGCATTTGTATTAGAAAAAGATATATTTTCTATCGTCCCTACATTATACTTTATTCCGTCCGTTAAACTTAATACGTGTATTAAACTGCCTTGATTTAAATTCGCAAACATAATTTATAACTATTTTTAATTAAATTGATTTACTAACTACCGTCGCTGGTGTTGTTCCACCCGTTGTTGTACCACTTGCACTATTCCTTGAAATAAAATTTGCTAACAAACTTGCTCCTAAATCTGTGCCAAAATTAGCGACACCCGTAGGTACTGCCGTGTAGTTATTCAATGGCAAGGTTATAGATTGTGGCAAACTTGCTTTAATTCCTGTTATTTCATTCTGTAAAGCACTTATCATTGCTCCAATCTGTGCTGTCTGTTGTGCGTTATTGATATTTGATTTCAATGTTGCATTTTCGTTAGCCAAAGCGTTTATCTTGTCTTGCATATCTCTTTCTTTTGCATCGCAAAACTCTTTGGTTATCATCGTTGTTTGATTTGCAATAGCATTCAATATGGCATTGTTATTTCTATCGGCTTGACTACCTAACTGATTTGTTTGCTCCAAAGTTCTGATTTGTGCCTCATAACCTTGTTGCGTTGTCAATAGTCTATTTTCACAGCAACATTGAGCCAATTGACTTGCTAATGTTGAATTGCCCGACTGAATAGCATTGATAACCTGCAAACCGCTCATTCCAACTTGCGAACCTATCTCGCTTAATTTAGCATTGACGATGCCTATATTATCTCTAACAGCATTGATATTAGTATTTGTCAATGTAGCAAGTTGTGAGATAGCATCTGCTCTGCCATTGATTGCTTGTAGAATCAAATCTCTTCCAGCATCATTGTTTAGTTGATTTGCTAAAAAGCCAACTCCGTTGTTATTACCACCGAAGCCACCAAAACCGCCGAAACCACCAAAGCCATTTCCGTACATACTCATCATAAAAGGCATTATGAACGGGTACATAAACATCATCCATAATGGATTATTCATTCCGCCAAAACCTCCGCCATTGCTCATACCCAAAGCAAGCAATAGGGCTGGATTTATACTGCTACTTTGCTGGTCAGGGAGCATTATAATCTTATCGTTGTCCATTTTTGTTTGTGTTTTTTAATTTGTTAATACTATGTTTTACTCAAATTGCAATTTGTACGACAAAATTATAAACAAAAATAACCGAAACATAATGTTACTAATATACCATATAATTTATTGATTATCAAATAATTAGTTTAGGATTGAAATACTATTTTTAATAACTCAATAGTTTTTTTAAAAAAATATGCAAATAATTTTGTTAATCGTAAAAAGAATATGTAATTTTGCAAAAAATTAAAATATATAAACATATGGACGGAACATTATTGGGGTTAATTTTTCTTGCTATTTTGGGGGCAGCAATAGGGTTGTCTAATCAAGCAACTGAAAAACAACAAAGGGAGAGTAGTAATCTTTACGACTTGGGATTTGAACTAATGTTTTTATTGCTTTCTGCAAGGAAAGGTATAAATACATTGTTTGCTCTCGCAGAACAAGAGCAAAAAGAAAATGATTATATCACAGAAAAAATCAATGAAGTTATAGATGAATTATTTAAAGGAGTATCCGAAAGTTATAATAAAATAAACCCTATAACAACACAACAGGAAAATCTTTATAAAGGCTTGAAAGAATTAACAGAAAAAATAAAAAACAATCAAAAAATTGAGGATTCCGACCATTCTATACAACTTTTAGATGACTATTTGGAAAAGAATATAACTTCATCTGATTTTGCAAAACTATATAGCACTAATATTGAAAAGGTTAGAAAAAGAATAAATCAAAAAATAGGAGAAAATTACAAGGTTGAAACATACTCCTCTAATGATAGTTTATTTAAAATAACAAAATTATGATAAGAATAATTTCAAGTATCTCATTTCTTATTATCATCCTTTCGTCTTGTTCTTTCAAAAGTCAAGATGAAATACGGAGAGATATGCAAGACTATGCATTAGAATATGCAACACTTGCTGTTTTTTCTTTTGCAGATAGTATTTCAAACCATAATACGTGCGTTGATTGCTTTAATAAATTTGATGATGTTGAGGCAGAAATGTTTGTTACCGACAAAATTGTAGAAGCAAGAATAGATGCCTATAATGATTTCAATAAATCATACAACGCATTAAAAGACAAAACAAAAAACGACACTTTACTTCATTCCGCAATTTCTATTTTAGATACAAATTTATTCCATAAAAATTTAGACACAGTAGAATTTGCAGAACTAACTATTGCTGTGCTTTTTGGAATGATAGAAGAAACCATTGCTCCAAATGGGAAAGTAAATGGGAGCAATTATAAGGCGGAAGTGAAGTATATTGCTCGCACAAAAGCAAAACAAAGATTAAAAAAGGCATTAGGAAAGGATTTTATAGTGCTTGAAAGCGAAGGGGGACGCTACGATAGACTGCGTGGTTTTGAAGATGTTTTCTTCTTTCCTGCTACCGATTTTTATGTTAGGCTAAAAAATCCAAATTGGAAAGAATCCCGTTTGAAAAAATTTTTACACAAAATAATAGATTAAGATAAAAGAGGTAGCACAAACAAGTACTACCTCTAAAAGAAATATTATGAGTAAAGAAATGTTTTATTCACTTTTAGTCTGTAAAGCATAGATTGCTCCACTGCCCGAGTTATTTATAACTCTCATTCCCAATAGCAAATCATAAACCTGCTGTGCTTTCTGTGCATTCAGTGCAGTATGTGCCTCTATCTTAACTAAATTGTCTAACGCTTGCGTCTGATAAGCACTCATAACATCACCAGCAGTTGCTCCCATTGATTGCTGTATAGCAAACACACTTTTCTGTATCTCACCTAACCTGTCAAAGTTTGCCATCATAAAACCACTCAACGTTGCAGCCGATTCTTCTGTCATTCCCTTAACACCACCAATCAAACCACCTGCTGTACTTGCCGTAACACCAAAAGCAGTGTTTATTCGCTTTATAACAGGATACATCGCCTGTAAAGCATTGTTTGCCTCTGCCGTAGCCTGTAACCCCGTTGCAATCATTCTATCAACATCAGTACTCCCCATTCCCCCTCTATTAACCATATCTTCTATTTGGTCAAATAATCTTTGGAATTTAGCCTTTATGATAGTTGTCATTATCATCTTTTGAACCATTGAGGAAACCATCTCCCCAAAAGATTTCTTTAACGCAGAAAACGTATTCTGTCCAGCCTCTTTTGCTTGTGTAAAAACATTAACAATATTTTCCAAATACCCCTTAACATCACTACCTAAAAGACTTTGGAACATCTCTTCCTGTTTCTGTATTATCTGCTCTCTATACTGCTCGGCTTTCTCCTCATATGATTGTATCTCTTGGCTATCTGCACGTTTCTTTTGCCTTGCTTTCTCCGCCTGTTGTTGTG
>ONOZ01000001.1 GCA_900319595.1 uncultured Bacteroidales bacterium
CTTATAAAATCTACAAGAAATTCGGTTAGAGTTTGCACTCCTTTCGGTTCTTTGCCTTCACGTTTTTTTGATTTTTTTGCAGCACTCAATACAATACAGCAAATAATAATTGCAACTATAAATATTCCCAAGACATTTTTTGTAATAGAAAAATCCAAAGGTCGCTTTCCTGTATATTTACCATCTCTATCTACACAAATAATTTTGCCTCCTAAATCCTTACCATCTTGTTCTGTTCCGATTTTGAATCCTTTGTAAGCAGTATGTCCATGATTAAACTTGGAGGATAGAAAACACGTTAATTTGCCTTCATTAATTAGTATAACAGGTAGAGCAATGGCTATTTCTTTTTCTTTCCATGTCAGAATATGCCAGGAATGAGCATCTCCCAAATGTTCCATTATTACTTCGCCTGCATTAAAAGATTCCTTTTTCTCGCTCGCCAAAGAAGAAATGCTATTTACTGCAAAAACAAATGATAGTATTACAAAAATAATATATTTCATTCTCATTTTTTCAAATCTTTTCCAAAATGCAAAGATATTAAAAAAAACTGACATTTCAATGAAAACAATATTTTTTTATTATTTAATACTTTCTAACATTAAAAGCAGGCGATTTTTTATATTTACAGGAGTTACACTATTATCAAAATCCAGTGCAAGATAGTTAAGATTAGGATAAAGTTCTTTAATCTTATTTTCAATGCCCTTACTAATAATATGATTTGCAATACAGCCAAATGGTTGTAAGGAAACAACGGTATTAACTCCACTTTGAACAAAATTAACTATCTCGGCAGGCAACAACCAACCCTCTCCAAACTGCGTATATAAAGGAAGAATGCCTTTAACCCTATCAGCAAGTTCAAAAACATTGTCAAGTGGGTGATAATAACGGAATTTGCTCATCACTTTATTACAATTGTCTATACGTTTTTTAACTAACTTATAGAAAAAGTCCATAACAAATTGAGGAACAGATTGTTTTTCTATATTATACTGCTTATTCACTTTGCGATTTACGAATGTTTGTACAAAGAAAACTATCAAACTTGGCGGGATAACTTCAATATTTTGTTCTAATAACCAATCGCTCACGTTATGATTAGCAAAAGAATGGTATTTTAAGAAAATTTCTCCAACAATTCCCACTTTTGCCCGTTGAATCTCTTCACTTGGCAAAAAGGAATTAAACTTCGTTACGGCATCTTCTAATAAACTATTGATACTTTTACTATCTTCTTTAAGAATTAAGGATTTTACTTGATTGATATAAGAATCGTGCAGTTCTTTTACTTGCTTTTTGTCTTCTTCTTTGCATCTTACTATTGTAGAACAGTATAAACGTGAAAGCGAATCGCCAAATAGTATTGTGGCAAGGGCAATAGGCAAAGTTTTCTTCCAATTTAAGTGGAATCCGTCTTGTTTTTTAGCCGTGTTTTCGCCGAAAGAAACAGATACTACAGGAACATCTTTGAATCCGGCATCAACTAAGGCTTTTCTTATTATAGCATAGTAGTTTGTCGCTCTGCATTGACCTCCTGTTTGTGTGATGCCAGCGGCCACTTTCTCCAAATCATATTTGCCACTCTTTAATGCCTTAATAATATCTCCTACAACAAGTGTAGCAGGATAGCAGACCTCGTTGTTAGAATACTTTAGACCCTCCTCTGCAGAGAGTTCATCACTTTTTGGTAATACTTCCAAATCGTAACCATTGATTTTGAATAACTCAGGTAAGAATGGAGAAATATAATCTGTAAAGAAAGGTGCTAAAATCTTGCGATGCTTTTCCTTTATAGAGAAATCTTTGGTATCAATAAATGGAATATTTTGCTTTTGCGTATAGTTGGTATTTAGTTTTATGCTTTCAATCAAACTTCTTATCCTAAGTTTTAGACTACCAGCATTTTGAATATCGTCAATTTTTAAAAAAGTGGCAGATTTGTGGTGTCGTTTCAAAATATCTTGCACATCATCTAATAGGAATGCATCTGGACCACAACCAAAAGAAGTCATTTGAGCATAATGTAAGCTATTATCGTGGCGTGCAACAAAGAAAGCAGCATTCTCTATCCTATTGATGTATGACCATTGGGAAACAATGAATGAATTTAGTCCATCCAAATAATTTTCTTTCCTTGCTATGTCTTCATTTATAACCGTAGCCCCGAGATGTGAAGCAATGTTTGCCAAAGAATGCTGAATCAAATCGTCAGTGTGGTAAGGACGACCTGCAAGTAAGATAATCAATTGATTATTTGCCTTTGCTTTATTATAAAACTCCCAATTCTTATTGTACATATCCTCTTCAAACATATCTCTTGCTTTGATCGCCGATTCAAATGCTTTCTCAAATTTAGAAGAAGATACATTAAAAGATTTAATAAAGTAGTCTGTGCAGTTTTTCTTCAAAAGCTTTTTGTCTTTGAAGGTAAAAACAGGATTATCTATAGTAATATCTTTATATTTTTCCTTAAGATGTTTGATAATTACGTTATAAGAAGATACAATTGGGCAGTTGTAAGTATTATTTTCTTTTCCAACGGCATTTTTCTCATAAACAATGTAAGGAAAGAAGATATGCTTAATACCTTTTGAGATAAGATTGTCAATATGAGAATGGGTAAGTTTAGCAGGAAAGCAAATATTTTCGCTCATTACTTGATTCAAACTTTTTTCGTACGTAGTATAGTTGGAAATGTCAGATAACACGGGTTCAATCTCCAAACTTTAAAACATCGCTTTCCAAAAAGGATAATCTTCAAACATATTTAATGCCCGTGGAATGCCTATTTGTCTTGTAAAAGTCTTATTCTTATAGTTTGGATTGTATTTTTCTTTCTCAAATTCCTTAGTTGAGCCAAATAGTCTCTTATATTTATAATGATAAATGTTATCCCCTTTTACTGTTGCTGAAGCAGATGAGTTGAATATCTTTTCGCAACGATTCCCTGAGTGAAACATATTGTTGTTTGTAAATTTATAGGTTGTTACCATGCAATTATTTTCACATCCTTTGCAAACTGTATTTCTTGTTGTGTAATTATCTGCTTGTATTAAATCATCTAAATCAAGTGTTTTTACTTCTTTATTTTGTTGAAATGCTAAACTATGCAACGCACATCCGTAAGCACCCATAAGTTCTGGAGAAGTTGAACGATAGACCTCCCTATTTAGCATAATCTCTAAGGCTCTCACAATACTATCATTACGCATTGTCCCTCCTTGAATGACAATGTGGTCTCCTAAACTCTTACCTTCTAACTTTAATACCTTATATAGACAATTTCTTACGACAGAATAGGATAAGCCTGCGGAAATATCACCAACTTCTCTACCCTCTCGCAAGAATTGTTTTACCTTTGAATTCATAAAAACCGTACAACGCGTTCCCAAATCGCAGGGATGCTGTCCAAACAACGCCAAATGTGCAAATTCTTCTATTTTATATCCTAATCCTGTAGCAAAAGTATCTATGAATGTGCCACAACCCGAAGAACATGCCTCATTTAATTCAATTCTATTTAACACTCCGTCTTCTATATATATGGCTTTCATATCTTGTCCTCCAATGTCAAGGATAAAATCCACGTTAGGAAGAATCTTTTTTGCCGCTTTGTAGTGTGCAATAGTCTCAACGATAGAAGAATCAAACGAAAAAGCAGCTTTAATCAAATCTTCGCCATACCCTGTTGAGCAACCGCCACAAATAATAGGCTTTGCGTTTTCTTTTTGTATAGTCTTTTTCAGTTGTTGTAAGCCGTTGATAACCGCAAGTATAGGATTGCCGTTATTTTTGTTGTAATACTTAAACAGAATATGCTCTTCATTGTCTATGAGTACGATTTTAGTTGTCGTACTTCCCGAATCAATGCCCAAATATGCCTTGCCGTTATAGTTTGTCAAAGGCTTATCATTGCTACCTAAGGTTTCTTTGTTTTGTTTCCATTTTTTATATTCTTCTTGTGAGGAAAACAATTGTTTAAGGTTCTTATCGTTATATTCTAATGTTATATTGTTATCCGAAAGTATCTTGTTTTCAATCTCGTCTAATGAAAGAAGTTCTGCATGCTTGTTATAAAGACAACCTCTCGCCACAAGCAGATTGTTATCTTCCACTTCAATCAATGCGTCTTCAGTAATGTTCAAATATTCTAAAAAAGCGTTTTTTAGTGATGTGATAAAAGTCAAAGGACCTCCCGCTAAGAGTATTTTTTTGTTGATTTCCTTTCCACGCGATAAGGCACTGACAACTTGAACTGCAATGGCGTGAAAAATACTTGCACAAATGTCCTCCGTAGGGATATTCTTAGCAACAAGGTTTTGTACATCTGTTTTACTAAATACTCCACAACGTGAAGCAATAGGGAACAAACGCTTAGACTTTTGACTTAGATAATCCATCTCTCCAATAGACAGGTTCAAAATAGCAGACATCTGATCAATAAAAGCTCCTGTCCCTCCTGCACAATTACCATTCATTCTCATGTCAGGTAAGGCGTCTTTTTCTAAGAATATAATTTTTGCGTCTTCTCCACCAATATCTATGATAGTATGTAAATCGTCTTGAATATTTTTCGCAAAATTATTAAGGGCGACGACTTCCTGTATGAAAGACATCGAACACCTCTCCGCCAATCCCATAGCTGCCGACCCCGATAAGGTAATTTTTAAGTTTATGTTACCCAATTGTTTTCTTATTTCAGAAAAAGTATCTTTAAGAGTTCCTTTTATATCTGCATTGTGGCGTCTGTAGACAGAATAAACAATATTGTCGCTCGAGTCAGCTACAACCATTTTAGCCGTTGTACTACCTACATCAAGTCCTGCTCTATATATTTTAGTGTTGTCAATATTCATGATATGTAACAATGATTAGATTTTCAAATAATACTGCAAAAGTACAAAAAAAATTAGAAATGACAAACTTATATGACTTAGATAATACTTTATATGACAATGAGTCAATAGTTTTTATACTTTAGAGAAATATCTTGTTGCACACATTTGAAAAAAATGTATCTTTTATATTGTGTTTTGGCAAAAAATATGTAACTTTGCGACCTAATTAAATAATTTAATGGATATAAAACTACAAAATATTACTTCAGGATTATTGGAAGAGATGGCCAAATTTGAAAAACTATTCAAAGCAAATTTCTCTTCTAGTGATGAGTTGCTAAATAATGTGCTTACATATACTTATTCGTTGAAAGGTAAGCGAATAAGACCGTTACTTGCCTTTTTAATAGCAAAAATTTTTGGTAAAGTTACAGATCAAACATTTAGAAGTGCAGTAATTATAGAATTGTTACATACTGCCTCGTTGTTACATGATGATGTTATTGACAATTCAAAATTAAGACGGAATAACCAAACCATAAATTCTTTATTTGGCGATAAAACTGCAATTCTCGTAGGGGATTATTTGTACGGAAAAGCACTTGCAACGATTAGTACCAAAGAAGATTTTATTCTTATGGATGTTTTTGCGAAAATTGCCTTGCAATTGCCACGTGGAGAAATAAAAGAGACAGACGTAACCACAAATAAGGATACCGATTTGACTACGTATTTAAAGGTAATTCACTATAAAACGGCATCTTTGATAAGTGCAGCCGTTGAATGTGGAGCAAGAAGTTGTCAAAATCCAGATATGGATATTAATGAACTTGTTTTGTTGGGTGGAAGTATAGGCATGGCTTTTCAGATTAGAGATGATATTTTAGACTATGATGAGAGTAATTTGGCAGGTAAAGGACTTGGAAATGATATTAGAGAAATGAAGATTACACTGCCATTCATATATTATTTGGAGACTCTTACCGAAAAGGGAAAAAGTGAAATGTTAGAACTCTTTTTTGATACGAACAAGGAGGATAGGGACGTTAAAACAATCATCTCAAAAGTACGTGAGAGCGGAGCCATAGAAAGAACAATAAAGAAGCAAAAGGAGTATTCAGACAAGGCGTTTAAGATTATTGATAACATGCCTTTGAACGATTATTCGGTGGATTTGAGGGCTTTGGTACAGTATTTGACGATAAGAAATCAATAACATAAGAATTAGAAATTTATAATAAATTAAACAATATGAAAAAGATATTTTTATTCGTAGCGATGGCTTTTTTAGGATGTGCACTTAATGCACAGGATGCTAAAATTGCGAAAATCAATGTAAAAGATGTTCATGGCAAAACCGTAAATACGGGTGATTTCTCAAACGAGGGCAAGCCATTTGTAGTGTGTTTTTGGGCAACTTGGTGTCATCCTTGCTTGGAAGAACTCAATACTATAGCTGAGTATTATGAAGTTTGGCAAAAAGAAAGTGGTATCAAAATCTATGCAGTATCCATTGATGACACTCGTACCAAAGGAAAAGTAAAAACTCTCGTTAATGGTTCAGAATGGGAATATGAAGTAGTGATTGACGAAAATTCTGATTTTAAACGTGCAATGGGGGTAAATAATCCTCCTCATACTTTCATCGTTGGTGCTGATGGTACAATTCTCTGGCAACACGCGGGATATGCAGAGGATGATGAGCAGACTACATATGCAAAGTATAAAGAATGTTCTAATAAATAGGTCATTGTATATACATACGATGAACACTATATAACAAAATATCCAAAGACGATGAAGAAAAAAATTACGATATTGGCAATTTTGACTTTTGGAATACTGAGTGTAAATGCTCAAGGCATACTTGGAGGCAAAGTTACGGGAAATTTTCAAACTGATGTGCAGATGTCAAAAGAAGATAACGCAATTGGAGCTCAAAAGGTAGATGAAAAATTACTTAATAACTCTTTTGCAAATGTTCTTTACACGAACGGAGATTTCTCTGCGGGGTTAAGATTTGAATCTTATTTGAATCCAATTCTGGGATTTGATAAACAATATAAAGGGGCGGGCTTTGCATCTCGTTGGGTATCGTATAAAAAAGATTTTTTGGAAATAACAGCCGGTAATTTCTATGAACAATTTGGTAATGGTTTGGTTTTGCGTGCATATGAGGAGAGAAATTTAGGATTAGACAACGCCATGGATGGGTTACGTATAGTCGTGCGTCCATATAAAGGTATAATATTAAAAGGAATTATAGGAAAACAACGTTATTATTGGGACGATATTTGGCAGACAGAAAATGGCTTGGTTCGAGGAGTAGATGGAGAGTTTTCTTTGAATGAGATGATTCCTTCTTTTGAATATTCACCTGTACGATTGACATTAGGTGGAAGTTTTGTATCCACTTATGAAAAGGCAGGCACTCAATATGCTACACTGAATGGAGATTCCTACAAATTGAATCTACCAGAAAATATTGGAACAGGAGCCATGCGTTTCAATTTTGGTTACAATGCTTTTGCATTATCGGGCGAATTTGCTTTCAAAGGACAAGACCCTAATGCTGTCAATAATTATATTTATCGCAAGGGTAATGCTCAATTATTATCTGCTGAATATACTATCAAAGGATTAGGTATCCGTTTGGAAGGAAAGCGAATAGATAATATGTCTTTCAAATCTAAGCGTACGGAAACAGGCAATATGCTTAACGTTAATTATCTTCCTGCCATTACTCGCAATCATACCTATTCTCTTATGGCGATGTATTCGTATGCAACGCAAATTAATGGAGAAATAGGTTTTAGTGCAGATATCATGTATAAGATTCCTAAAAATACTTTTTTAGGTGGCAAATATGGAACAAGTATTAAATTAAATTATTCCAATGTGCATTCATTAGACATGGAACCTATGGATAACTATGCGTTGAATCAATCAGGAACAAATGGATATACGGCTGGTTTATTCGCAATAGGGGAAGATAAATATTTTACTGAAATAAACTTGGAAGTAAATAAGAAATTTTCATCCAACTACAAGATGAATTTTATGTATTCTTACCAAGAATTCAATCCTATTGCTTACGGACATGGGGGTAATCCTATGATTTATGCTAATGTTTTCGTTATAGATGGTACGTATAAGTTAGCAGCACGTCAATCAATTAGGGGAGAAATTCAGGCATTATTTACTGCACAAGACTATGACGAGTTTGCAAAAGGTAATTGGTTACAATATGGAGCGGAATACAATTTTGGAGGACATTGGTTCTTGGCTGCTTTTGACCAATGGAATTATGGGACAGAGCAAGGAAGTAAAGTACATTATTACAATTTTTCGGCAGGTTGTACTTTTGGTGCAACAAGAGTTAGTATTTCTTATGGCAAGCAACGTCAGGGTATAATGTGTATAGGTGGAGTTTGTAGAGAAGTACCTGCCAGCAATGGATTATTTATGACTATTACATCGAGTTTTTAATATAATATAACAAATATACGGAGTATGAAAATTTTAAGATATATAACATTGGCCATATTGCCTATAGTGTTCTTTTCTTGCGATAACTTTGAAGAAAATGAATATGTTATCTATCCAGAAGGGGAAACGTCTGAAACGACCCCAATAACCAAAACGCAAGATTATCAAGCAATTTTGATAGAAGACTATACTGGCTGGAAATGTACTAATTGCCCAGCTGCGGCTACATTGTTGAATGATTTACAAGCAAAATATGGCGAAAAACTTGTCGCAATTAGTGTCCATGCTGGCTGGTTTGCAACTCCTTCTAATGCTAATAACAATTTGGATTTACGTACCTCTTACGGTGAGAAATGGAATACAGATTTTGGGTTGAGCGTATATCCTATAGGAGTTATCAATAGATTAAATAATGGTACTTCAAAAGGAGTGCAAAAGGATGATTGGGACAGCAAAATAGCAGATCTATTGATTTCTACACAGCATTTAATGGATATTGATTTGGGAGCAGTAAAAAAAGATGGAGAATTTATTGTTAGTACAAGAGTTACTGCACTACAAAATATAGACTTTGCGACATTGATATCTATTGTTGTTCTGGAAGATGATATACATGGGGTGCAACACAACTCAGATGCAACTTACGGCACAACACCTGAGATTGAGGACTATACTTTTAATCATGTACTTCGCACAAATGGTCGTATAGATTTGTTATTGAAAAACTCTATGTCAAAGGATGACAAAGTAGAAAAGAACTATTTCGTAAATATAGATCCATCGTGGAATACTGATAACTGCAAAATAGTAGTTTTTGTTACAAACTCTACAACGGGAGAGGTAGTTCAGTGTAACGAAATTGAAATAAATTAGAAATTTTTTAGATAAAATATTTGACAATTCAAAAAAAAGTTGTACCTTTGCAGATTGAAACGACATAGTAACAATCAATTAAAAACATAAATCAAAGAAAATGAAAAAGATATATTTATTCTTATTGATAGCATTCGGAGTTTTCTCTTTGCAAGCACAAAAGATTACATTATTATACGAGGAAGAAGCAATCATGGGAGAGACTTTGGAGATAGAGCTTAATCCAGAGGC
>ONOZ01000045.1 GCA_900319595.1 uncultured Bacteroidales bacterium
AAAATAAGTACTTAATTAACTTAATAGAATCCAAACGGTTAAAGAATAATATGTTTTAGGTATGCTAGTTTTTCAAGCATAAAATACTATAATATAGAAATGATTAATAATAAAAAATAAATATAATTACAATGGAAATCTTAAATGCCATATCTCCAATAGATGGAAGGTATAGAAATAAGGTAGAGGTCTTGGAAAATTATTTTTCCGAAAAGGCTCTAATAAATTATCGAGTGAAAGTTGAAATAGAATACTTTATTGCTCTTTGTAATATCCCACTTGATGCCCTTAAAGACTTTAATAACGACAATTTTGAGAAATTAAGAAATATTTATCTCAACTTTACTATAGAGAATGCCCAGAGAATAAAAGATATTGAGAAAATTACTAATCACGATGTCAAAGCGGTAGAGTATTTTATTAAGGAAAAGTTTGACGAAATGGGTATTTCTGCCTACAAAGAATACATTCATTTTGGCTTAACTTCGCAAGACATCAACAATACTTCCGTCCCTTTGAGTATAAAAGATTGTAATGAAAATGTTTTGCTACCCCAATTAAATGAAATCATTGACTCTATTAATGAAATGGCTGTGGATTGGATAAAAGTGCCAATGCTCGCCCATACTCACGGACAACCTGCTTCCCCTACCTCACTCGGCAAGGAATTTAAGGTGTTTGCTTATCGTTTGGAGCAACAATTAGCTTATTTTGCTATGATTCCTATGAATGCAAAGTTTGGTGGTGCAACCGGAAATTATAATGCCCACAGTGTTGCTTTTCCTCAGATTGACTGGATTAGTTTTGGTGATGATTTCGTGTCATCTTTAGGTTTAGAACGCTCACTTTACACAACCCAAATAGAGAATTATGACAATATGGCAGCATATTTTGATAATCTTCGCAGAATCAATACTATTCTTGTTGATTTTTGCCGTGATATTTGGCAATATATCTCAATGGAATACTTTAAACAAAAAATTAAAGAGGGAGAAGTTGGCTCATCTGCTATGCCTCATAAAGTTAATCCTATAGATTTTGAAAATGCTGAAGGTAATCTTGGAATGGCAAATGCAATTTTAACCTATCTTTCTACAAAATTACCAATTTCTCGTATGCAAAGAGACCTTACAGATTCAACTGTTTCTCGTAACATCGGCGTTCCTATTGCACATATTATGATTGCTTTAGCTTCCATTAAGAAAGGATTAAATAAATTGATTCTTAATGAAAGTAAAATCAATGAAGATTTGGAAAATAACTGGGCAGTAGTAGCAGAGGCGTTGCAAACAATTCTAAGAAGTATAAATTATCCTAATCCATATGAGACTTTGAAAGCACTAACTCGTACAAATACACGTGTAACAAAAGAATCAATAGCACAATTTATTGAAACATTAAACGTTGATGAAAGTATAAAAGAAAGAATGCGAAAAATCACTCCGCAAAACTACATAGGAATCTATCCACAACAATAGAAAACAATGACAAAACAGGAAAAATACTTCACTAAAAGATTTGCAGGTAAATACAAGTGTCAATATGGCTTATATTTACTGCTTGTTTTGTTGATGAGTGTATTTTCTATAACATCCATATTATCACTAAATAACTTCTTACAAATTTTGTTTAGTACACAAAATGAAATTACGGTAACCTATTCTGAATTGGATAAAATTCTTAATCAAATCTATGGCCATTTTCTTAACTTTGGCAAACAAAAAGCACTAATATATTTCACCTTAATTATTCTTGGAATCTATTTTCTTAAAGATGTTTTCACATGGCTTAGTCAGTATCAAATAGGACGCACAAGAAATTTTATCATACGTGATATTCGCTCGGCATTATTTGAAAAATTCTCTACACAAGACATATCTTTTATAGGTAAATACAAAAAAGGAGACTTGCTTTCACGCTTTTCTTCGGATTTAATTGAATTTGAAGAAAGTTTTCTTAAAGCCATTCAGACAATTATTAATTCCATAATCGTAGTATTGTTATATGTTATAATGCTTTTCTATATTGACCACTCCTTAACTCTATCCGCCATCGTATTATTTCCATTGGCTGCACTACTTACATCTTTTCTTGGGGGCAAATTACGACATACATCAAAGAAACTACAAGATAGTAACGCAAAATTAGTATCTACAATGGAAGAAACATTAGATGGTTCAAGAATTATTCTATCTTTGTCAGCAACATTATTCGTCAATAAACGCTTTCGCTCATTCAATGAAGCGTATTTTCGCTTGAGAAACAAAGTTTATCGCAAAGTTGATTTAGCATCGCCACAAAGTGAATTTCTATCCTCTATTTTCATTGCTATACTCTTACTTATTGGCTCGTATAGAGTAATACATTCATTAGGATTATCTGCCACCATGTTTATTGTTTATTTAGTTCTATTTATTTTGATTATAAAACCTGCAAAAGATCTATCTACTGCCTATTATAACCTTAAAAGAGGAACAGCATCTCTTAACAGGATAATGGAAATTGCTGATAGTACCAATATTATAAAAGAGCCTGCAAATACCTCTTGTTTCCCTAAATTAAACAAGGGAATTACTTTCTTAGATGTAAATTTTGCTTACACCGAAGGGCAGAAGGTTTTGAAAAACATAAACGTCACTTTTGAGAAAGGTAAAACTACTGCTATAGTAGGTGCATCTGGCGGTGGCAAAACAACTATGACAGATTTAATTGAGAAGTTCTATCAATTAAAAGATGATTGTGGAGATATATTATTTGACGATGTTAGTATAAACTCACTTACTGGGGCAGAAATTCGCAAAAATATTGCTGTTGTTACGCAAGAAACCATTTTGTTTAACGATACGGTGGCAAACAATATTGCATTTGGTGGAGATTACTCTATGGAGCAGATAATAAATGCTGCAAACACAGCCAATGCTACAGAATTTATTGAGCAATTACCCGAAAAGTTTGAAACGAATATAGGCGATAAAGGCGACATGTTAAGTGGGGGACAAAAACAACGTATATCTATTGCACGGGCTGTACTAAAAAATTCGCCTATACTTATTTTGGATGAGGCAACTTCCGCATTAGATACCGAGAGCGAGCGAAAAGTTCAAACAGCATTAGATAATCTCACAAAGAATCGTACAACCATTATTATCGCACACCGTTTAAGTACAATAATCAATGCAGATAAAATCATTGTTTTGCAAGATGGTGAGATAAAAGAGCAAGGCACTCACGAAGAATTATACAGTCTTGGTGGCATTTACTATAATCTTTTCATTATGCAACAAGTTGGATAATCATCTCAACTCTAACACAATCAAATGTTTTTCTATTTCTATATCAAAAATCCACTTACAAGATAGGATACCCTTAATCAAAAACCTCTCTTAATCATTTTCTGTTGTGCAAAGGAAATGTACAACCTCCAGTAAATTATTAAAAACAAGAGAGATAAGTCAAACACTTACCTCTCTTTCGTACTCCGGATGGGACTTGAACCCATAAGAGCGCATTGCTCACGGGATTTTAAGTCCCGCGTGTCTACCAATTCCACCACCAGA
>ONOZ01000192.1 GCA_900319595.1 uncultured Bacteroidales bacterium
ACAAAGATAAGATTTTTTCTATATCAAATACTTTGTTTGTACCAGGTATGATAACAGATAAATTATTAGAATTGATATCAACGCAAAAAAATAAAAGCAAATTTACTCTTATAACAAAGGATTTTACACATATATTTTCTAACGAATTGAATACGTATAACTTCTTACGCAATGGTGGCAAAATTCTATGTTTGTATCGTACCAACTTATTGGCCATAACTGTTAATCCTCTATCTCCTCAAGGTTTTAAGTTAGATAGTGAAACTCTTTTGAGAAAATTAAGAGAAAAAATACCACTACCTATATATAATATAAGAGATGTTGCAAAGGATGTGATTTTACACTAAGATGTTATTTAAAATAAGAGACTTAAAAATGAATTTCAAACAAGCAATAAATGATAACCTTCAATTAAAAACCATTTACGAACATTTGGTTATTAAAACTGCTATGGGACGAGATCTTTTGTTTAATTTGGAGTTTTGCAACGATAAAGATTTGTTAGAAAAGCAATACGAATTAACTCAAAAGTGCCAAGTATTCATTGAATCCATATCTGCTAATGATAAGATGTTATTAGAGTGCATCTTATACGATATTCATAATATTACAGGGTCAATAAATTTACTTGAAAGAAAGGATAATTTAGATGATATTGGATTATTTGAGATTAAAGCATTTTGCTTATCTTGCAATCAATTGAATCAATCACTTTCCAATTTGAATTGCGATGATTTCATATTAGATTCATTTGAAGATATTGTTACTTTATTGGATCCTGAAGGTACAAAAAGCCGACAATTTTATATTTATAATGCTTATCATGCCGATATTTCAAGGCTGCGAACTGAATTTGAAAAATTAAAACAAGCAGACAGCCCTTTAACTGCTAATATTTATAATCAAATACTTGATATTGAAAACTCTATAAGGGAAAAAATCTGCAATGAAATTCGTCCTAAAATTATAAGATTAAAAAAGGCTGTATCACAGATTGCACTTTTGGATTTGAGTGTAGCGAAGGCAGAATTAAATATTGATTTACATTTAGTTAGGCCTCAAATCAATGATTCTTACATAGAATATACAAAAATCTTTAATCCTATCATAAAAGAAAATCTTAGTAAAAAAGGAAAAAATTTTCAAGCCATTGATATTAAATGTGATAGTAGAACGATTTTGATAACCGGTGCTAATATGGCCGGCAAAACGGTTATATTAAAAACTCTTGCCCTGAATCAATTGTTAGCACAATTTGGATTTTTTGTGGCAAGCGAACAAGCAAATATATGTTTGGTCGAAAACGTATTGCAATCTATTGGAGACAATCAAGATGAAAATCAAGGCTTATCCTCTTTTGCCTCTGAAATTCTTAAACTTAATAATATTGTTAAACAAGTTAAGACAAAAAAACGTTATCTTGTCTTGGTTGATGAACTTGCAAGGACGACAAACCCTATTGAGGGTGTCAAATTACTTAATGGCTTTATTGCTACGATCAATATGGGCAATTCAATTTGTATCATTACTACTCACTATTCAAATATTACTGCCCCATGCTTACATTTTAGGGTAAAGGGATTTATAAATAATAATCTACAAGCACCTATTTCTATTGCTAACTTATCCGATAATATTGATTACTCTTTAATTGAAGATACTACAAACACCACTCCTATCGAAGCATTGACGCTTTGCCGACTTCTTGGCATAGATTTTGATTGGCTTAATAGTTGTAAATAAAATATAAAGAAATATTTATGAATTATTTAAGTATGTATTTTTTTGATAGATTATATTTGTTACAATAAAATGACGTAAATTTCGTTTAAGTATATGATGAAAAATTTTATTATTTATATATTTTGTTTTATTTCTTTGGTTTGCAATTATCTTTCAGCACAAGAGGATTGTTTAGACTTTTCTAATTTGATTGGTGACAGTGTAGAATTGCTTACGGGCTACGACACTGAAAGTCATCAATGTAGTGTGCAGGATACTGATTGGTTCAAATCTTTTGATGATACAAACTTACTTGATGCTCTTACTGATAATAATGTGAGAATAATTCCTTATGGAGAAACACACAGTGTAAGAGTGGGTAGAATTGAAGAACCAGACCAATATGACCAGAAAAGAGTTAGTTATACTATCAATGTTGATACTTCCAACTTTGATGTTTTAAAATTACAATATGCAGTCTATGGCACAAGACCATCAATTTGTTTTTCAGTATTGATATATGAGGTAGCAGAAAATAAAGAACACACAGAATGTTATGTACGCAAATATGTAAATGCAGATAATAATTGGAAACAATCACAAAATGGGGGAAGTTATAGGGATTGGGATTATTTCTATTTTGATTTAGCTCCATTTCATAATAAACAAATTGAGGTACGTGTTATAATGAGTGTGGGCGAATATGAAGTAGGATATGCTTATTATACACTTAATTGCATGAAAATGGATGTCCAACAAATAAGTCCAATATGCGAAACAAGTACGATAACACTTTCTGCAACAGATGGTTTTGATTATTCATGGCATAAAAAAGATTCTACCGAAGTATTAAGTACTAACAATACAATAGATATAGACGTAACAGAATTAGATAATGAATATAACGAATATGTTTGTACTTTCATACCTGATGAGGATAACGGCTGTCCTTTTGAACGTTCATTTTTTGTACAAAAAAATATTCCTCAACATTATAATGACACAATATTTGTAGCACTCTGTGATACTGGATATTATGATAATAATTTTTCGGTAGATAGTAGCGGATTTTATACACAAACATTACAATCAATTTATGGTTGCGACTCTATAGTTAATTTAGATTTCACTCGTTGGCCTGTTTTTAGAGATACAATAGAAGTACAGATATATAAAGGACAGACTTATATAGACGAAAATTTTTCTGAAACAGAAAGTGGAATGTATGAAAAACGCTTTGCTGATACAAATGGTTGTGATAGTTTATTTGTGTTGAATTTGAATGTAATCGAATTGAAGTTTCCAAATGTAGTAACTCCCAATGGTGATGGTATCAATGACATGTTTGAAGTTTTTAATGCTGATACTGTAATCTTATTTGACGAAATGTTATTAAAGATATATAACCGTGCAGGCAAGCAGATTTTTGAACAGACAAATTTTAAAGAAAAATCAAAATGTTGGGACCCAATTGAAACAAATACTCCAACAGGCACGTATTTCTATAGATTTATTGCAAAAGGACGTAGTAAAAATATAGATATAACGGGAGTTATAGAGGTTTTATATGAATAAATTTCTATATCATATAAAACAAAGTCAACAAATATAACAATTGCAAAAACTATATATTATATTTACAAATTAAATCTTGGTATATGAACAATATTTCAAATCAAGAAAAGCAGATTCACCCGTTTGTAGATAAAAGAATTGAGGATTATTGCAATCAACATCATTCCAATAATAGCAAAATATTGCAAAATTTAGATAGGCAGACACATCTACATTTCGTTAAGCCAAATATGATTAGTGGAGCGTGGCAAGGTGAGTTTTTGATGTTGATTTGCAAGATGTTGAAGCCTAAACGTATTTTGGAAATAGGAACATTTTCGGGTTATGCTACGACTTGCTTTGCTTTGGCTACGGATAAGGATTGCCATATAGATACTATTGAGGCTGTTAGGGAATACGAACAATTCTTAATTAAGAATTTTACTGAAAATAAGGTAATTGAGAAAATCAAAATTCATTTTGGTCAAGGCTTAGAGATAATTCCAACGCTTAAAGAAAGATATGATTTGATTTTTTTGGATGCAGAAAAGATACATTACCCTAACTACTACCCCATTTTAGTCGAGAAACTCAATAGTGGCGGGGTTTTACTTGCCGATAACATTCTTTGGTATGGTAAAGTTGCTCTTGAGCATTGCAATGATAAAGATACTCAGGCAATTAGACAATTTAATAGGTTAGTAACCGAAGATGAACGGTTGGAAAATATGATTATTCCAATAAGGGACGGGATAATGGTAGCCAGACGGCGATAATTGACGAGCAAAAGAAGCAGAAATTTCTAAAAAAGAATTTTCACCAAATAAAACCTTCAAATCCAAATCTGCACCAATGATGTTAAACAAACCATTATAGAATACATCGCCTGAAATAATAACATTCTCGTTCGCTTTGTAGGAAAGTCCCATATACATTGCACCAGCATTTTTTCCTCTTGGAGCAAAATCCGACAATTCCTTTGCAGTATTTACATTAAACACGTTTGCACCTAAATAAAGCGTGGTTTTGTTGTTTAATTGTTTGGAATAATCCACACCAAACGTATTGATGAAAAAATTATTAGCAAAATAATCCTGCCCAAATGTAGTTGTCATGTGCAGGGCTATATGCTCTTTTTTCTCCTCTACCCTATTGTCTGTATTGCGTTCTTGTGCAGGTAGAATAATCACCGATAATAATGCGATAAATACAAAAATAAATTTTTTCATCACTGTGATTATGATATTCTTATAACTTCATTCCGTGTTTAAACTTATCAAAGAAGAAAGATACGGTAAACATAAGCGTATGATGACGTGGAGAAGTCATTTTATCCATACCAAAATATTCCCAAGATGTTCTATAAGGTTCTCCTTTGTCGTTGTAGTATAAATTGTATTTAGGGTCGGTTGGCGAAATTGGGTTATCACCATGTACTCTCTCTACATAACGATTTGAAAAGTCATAATCGTAATTATATAAATATGTTAGGGAGTATTGATAATTGAACATAAATTGAAAACTCTTATATTCAAAACCTAAACCAACTTGAATGCCACCATCTATTCTGTAAGTACCATCTGAAAGAAAAGTATCATCTTCGTCAGCCCAATAAACACCTGCACCATGTACTGTATGGTCGCAACCAATTAAGTTATAAACTCCTAATTCCTCGTTTATATAAGGTTTTTGTAATGGGTCATGAAACTTTCTCGGTAATCCTCCTTCGCCATAATGGTCATGAAAATTAGTCATACCATAAACACCTACGCCAAGAAATAAACCGCCCGATACAAGTAAATCAACTTCTTTTATTGGATACTTATAAATCATTTCTATTGGCAATTGCACATAATTTGCAACGGCATTTATCTCAACATCTTGTGATTTAAGTTCATAACCCTTGGTTGTATATATCAAACTTGCCTGAGCATACCAACGATTCCATATTTTTGCCTGAGCCGTAAGACCAAAATTATAGCCCAACTTACTTCTTGTGTCCGTGAATCCTATATAATTTTTGTCAATATCAAAAAACGCCAATCCGTTCCATATATCCAGTCCGGTAGCAGAGGTCAAATCACTGATATTCACACCTGCCCTCAAACCTAAACGTACTTTATTGCGATTATCATCTGGTCGGCGAATAGCATTATCCAAATATCTTTGAGCATTTACACTGCTAACAAAAATCAAAGCAAATAATATTATACTTATATATCTTTTATACTTCATAACTATTCAAATTAGATTGCAAATATAAAAAAAAAAATTGTCATAGCGAGTAAATTTCTATTTTTTTTGATATTTTGTTTCAAATTTTATATAATTAAACTTTTCAAGTTCTTCTGCTGTCAAGTTTAAATCAAATTTTACTTTAATAGATGTTGGACGATGTGTAATTATCAATAATATTGCAAAAATATCAAATATAATAACTCCTATCTGTTTAGATAATAGCATTATAATAAAACATACTATACTAATCATCATGTAACACAACATTTGATTCGTATAGATTGTTTTATATTTTACGATTTTTGTCAAAAGTTCTTGTTCTTTCAATTTTTTGATTTGACGTTTTTCATATTTACCTGCAAATAATACCAAAACAGCAATGGTCAATATTGTTATAGTAATCCACCAGGAAAAGTTGCTTTGTGATGAGTAGGAATTATTTTTTAAAACTATTGGTATCAAGAGTGTTAGCAATGATGCTAAAATAGTTACTATTAAGGTGGATAGCCATGAAATTCTTAATATCTGCAAATACCTTTCCATATTATTATATTGTATATATTTTTATTAAAGAAATATTAAGTTGCAAAGGTAATACAAATTTTTATTATTTATTTGCTTTTGATTAAATATTTATAGTATCTTTGTAAATTAAAAGTTAGGAGTAGTATATATATGAAGAAGTCATTTATTTTCTCGTTTGCGTTAGTTGTTGCAACTTTATACTCACATTGTCAGATAGATAGTATTGAAAGCGTTAATATTGACGAAATTACTATTACAGGTACTCGCAACGAAACTGAAACACGTAACCTTCCCCTAACAATATCTATCATCAATCAAGAGAAATTACAAGAAGAAAACAATCAAAATATCCTTCCTGTCGTTTCTCAAAATGTTCCAGGTGTGTTTGTAACCGATAGAGGTATATTAGGTTATGGAGTTTCAACAAATTCTTCGGGCAGTATAAAAATTCGTGGAATTGGTGGTATGGCCAATATGCTAGTATTGATTGATGGCTTACCTCAATACGCTGGATTGTACGGTCATCCAATTGCTGATGTCTATCAAACTATGATGGCAGAACGTGTTGAAGTTTTACGCGGACCGGCCTCTATGATATACGGCTCCAATGCTATGGGGGGTGTCATGAATATCGTAACTCGTAAAATGCAAATGAATGGAATGCATACTCATATTAACTATCAAATGGGATCTTATGG
>ONOZ01000081.1 GCA_900319595.1 uncultured Bacteroidales bacterium
CGCTTTTACGTGGGTGTTGATTTGTATTCTCTATGGTATTGCGAAGGCCACACATTGAGCAAGTGAGTATCCACGTGCTTATTTTGTTGCCTTTGTAAGTAATATTAGAGAATGGCATAACGCACAAAACAAAATAAAAATAAGTTATGCCAACAAAACAAACAATAAAGCATCGTGGTCAGGTATATACTCCCGATTACTTAGTAACAACAATATTAGATTTCGGAGAGTATAAGAACAACGCCATATTACAAAAGCACGTCATAGACAACAGTTGTGGGAACGGGGCTTTTCTAACAGAAATAGTCAAAAGATATTGCAATGAATTTCTGAAACTTAACAAAGATATTGCAATATTAAAAAAAGAATTGCAGACCTATATACATGGAATAGAAATACAAAAAACGGGATATAAAGAATGTATTTCTAATTTGAACAATATTGTTAAACAATACTGCATTTATAACATTGAATGGGACATACAAAATGCCGATACTTTAATAATATCCGAATATAATCACAAAATGGATTATGTTTTCGGCAATCCTCCTTATGTTCGTGTGCATAACTTAGAAAATGATTACACATCAGTAAAACAATATCTATTTGCAGGACAAGGAATGACAGATTTGTATATTGTTTTCTTTGAAATAGGCTTTAATATGCTTAACACCAATGGAACAATGTGCTTAATTACCCCAAGTTCATGGTTAAGTAGCAACGCAGGAACTAAATTGAGACAATATATTTGTGGCAAAAATAACTTGATAGGTGTAATTGATTTACAGCATTTTCAACCTTTCAATGCAATGACCTACACTTTGATTTCTTGTTTTAAAAACGATAAAATATATAGTACTTTTGATTATTATGTATTTGATGAAAGTACAATGTCAATAAACTTTCAAGACAAATTATCCCTAAAAGATATTACGTTTAATAAACAATTTTACATATCAAAGCGTTCTGATTTGGAGGTATTAGAACAGATAAGAAGTAAAAATAATACTAGTAAAACAGCACGAGTCAAAAATGGCTTTGCTACACTTAATGACAAAATATTTGTAGGAGATTTTGATTTTAAACAAGGTACTATTGAGGTATTAAAAGCATCTACGGGAATATGGAGTAAGATTATTTTTCCATATGATAAAAAGGGAAATCCTTTATCTCTAACAGAATTTCAAAAGTATTCACAAGCATACAGTTATATGCTGCAACACAAAAGTAAATTATTAAAACACAAAGATATTGTAAATGATAATTATTGGTATTTGTTTGGTCGCACACAGGCAATAAAAGATGTGTTTGCTAACAAGTATGCAATCAATACCATTATTAAAGATATAAATAGTATTAGATTAGAAAAAGTAGGTAAGGGCAAAGGTGTGTATAGTGGATTATATATTTTAACAGATGAAGATTATCAAACTATTAGTGATTTGATACTGTCAAAGGATTTTATCAATTATATAAGACTTTTAAAGCATTATAAAAGTGGGGGGTATTATACTTATTCATCTAAGGATTTGGAATTATATATTAACTATAAATTAGCAGCAAAATATGAATAACAAGGATTTTTTGGAAGTAATAAAAGCCTCTTTTAAAAAGTTTTTAACTACAGGCTCTAATAGTAATGAAAAATTAAAAGTACTACATGGAGCTATTGCCAATGACATAATAGAAAGATTGCAAGATAAAAATTATTCTGTTTATTCATTAGGTTTTGGCAAAGGTAAAGAGGGTACAATTAACGGACGTTATATAGACAAAAAAGTAGATATAACAATAATGAAGAACGACAAAGTAATCGCAGGTATAGGTATTAAGTTTGTTATGCAGAACTATTCGCAAAACTCTAATAACTATTTTGAAAACATGTTAGGAGAGACTGCTAATATAAGGGTCAAACGTATTCCCTATTTCCAAGTATTTATTATTCTTGACAAATTACCATACTATAAAGATGGTGGTACGATAAAGAAATGGGAAATTTTTTCTAAACATAATGCAGAAAAGTATTTGAAATTATCGGCAGACGATATAGATATCTCAACACATACTCCTACTAAGACTTTACTTTTGTTGTTCATATAGAAGATATTGATACTATCATATTAAATAGAACTAATTATACGCAATACTATATGGATAATCCTAATTTTGAAATCACAATGTCATCTAACTATTACGGAGAGTTTGCTAATTCTGTTGTGTTCAATGATTACGAAAAGTTTATTGAAAAACTAATACATTATATTCGGTTTATGGATTAGTTCGTTTAAGAATACTATTAAGAAAATAAAAAAACAACCCACAAATATATTTCCTTATCTGAGAACTGTAAAAGCAGGAGTAGATACTTCCCCATGTATTTATCCTGAATTTATTCTATAAGAGAATCTCTAAAATATTATTTTACGATGTTTTCTTTAAACTGTTGTTTTATTTGCAGTTTTGCTATTATACAATTTTTAGCAAAAGCCACTTTTAGCATTCCTTTTATCTCTTCCGTTATATTTTTATTACCATCAATACCTTGTACATAGATATTTTGTATATTATCAATTGCACTATCTAAGATTGATTCTCTAATAGGATATGAACATCGTAATTCTAACCACTTATTAAATTCAACTACATCCGGGAGTTTAAAAACAATCTTTAATCTCTCAAAATCTTCTTTGTCCTTGAATATTCCTATAGCCATTCCAAAGAAGAATATAAATAAAATTTTATCATCGCTCATAGTTTTGTATGCTTTTTTTTGCAAAATTATAAATAAATTTTAGCATATAAGGCATATAAACCTATAAAAAGATAATATGATTTCAGCAAAAGTCTTATCAAAACATTAATGTCGCACTTTATTTTACTCTTTTATGGAAAGAATTTCTTAAAATGCGACATTAATTTTCTGAAATGCCGCTTTATTCAGAAAACTTGTAATTTGCTAATTTTGTCTAGTTTC
>ONOZ01000101.1 GCA_900319595.1 uncultured Bacteroidales bacterium
TAAAATGCGAGATTATTTCAACTATATCAAAATACCTTATTTTATTAGTACTTTTGACAAGTGTTATTTCATGTGATAGAACTCGCTCTTACGCACGAAAGGGTAATCATAAGTACAACAAAAAGAATTATACAGAAGCCGTTACCAATTATAAACAGGCGTTGAAACAGGATTCCACATTTGCTACTGCTAACTTCAATATGGGTAACGCTTTAATGCAAGATAACGGCAAGGATTATGCAAGTGCAGTCAATTATTACAACAAATACCTGGAAGGGAAGAAACCTACAACTACTCATGAGAAAATAAACTATTCTAAAGGGTTGTATAATAGAGGTAATGCGTTTTTTGCTCTCTCGCAAGAGAATAAAGAAAGCGAAGAGGGTATGAAATACTTAACTCAGGCGACACAAGACTACAAAAACGCTATGATTCTTAATCCCAAAGACACTAATGCTAAATATAATTATGCGTTGTGCTTATGGCTTATGAAAAATAATAATAACCCCGACAACAATCAAGATAATCAAAACAATAATAACAATAGCGAAATCAATCAAATGCTTAACGCCATGAAAAATAACGAAAAGCAAACTATATCAAGAGTAAAGAAACAAAAAGAAAATGTTCGCAACAAACAAAATGAAAAAGATTGGTAATATAAATCACACTTCTCTTACAGGCTTGCATTCGTGGATACCTATGTTGACTTTTATAATATGCTTGTGTGCTTTTTTTGTAACACAAGGGCAGACAGCACTTGTAGCAAAAGCACCTCAGACTGTTGGGGTTAATGAAGGCTTCACTGTAAGCTATACAATCAATACTAATGATCCGTCCAATTTTCAACAGCCAGATGTCAGTGGAGCGAGAATTGTGGCTGGTCCTTCTACTTCACGCTCTTCTACTACTACTATTATTAATGGTAAGATGTCCTCTTCTTCCTCTGTTACTTTTTCTTTTACACTTATTGCCTCAAAAGAAGGCACTGTTACACTAACTCCTGCCACGGTTATAGCTAATGGACAGACTTTTACCTCTAATTCCTTGAAAATTCAGGTTATCAATAATCCAACTATGACACAACGTAGGGGAAATCAACAAAGGCAATCTTATGATCCATTTGCCCCTTTCCGTAGCCAACGAGGACAGCAAGGCAATCAACAACAGCGACGAGGTCAGGGGACACAAAATCAATCCAATTATCAATCTCAAAATCAAGATGTACAGATTGATGATAAGGCTATCTTTGTTCGTGCAATTCCAACAAAAACAGACGTTGTTAAAGGCGAAGAAATAATAATTACATACAAACTTTATACCCTTTTGCCCGTAAGTGAGTATCAGATTGACAAAATTCCTTCCTCGCAAGGCTTTTGGATAGAGGAACTTGACAAACAAAGCAATCCTCATCTGACAGTTGAAACATATAATGGACAGAGATACCAAGTTGCAGACTTAAGAAAAGTTATTGTCTATCCTCAAAAGAGTGGCACTTTGACTATTAAACCGATGTCTTTGTCAATTACGGCTCATATTGCTTCACGTCAAAGGCAGCAATTCTCTACAGGAGACCCTTTCTTTGACCAATTTTTTAACGACCCTTTCTTTTCTTCTTTCCAAACCTCATATAGACCTATCAAAAAACAGCTATATACTAATGCCATTACGTTCAATGTCAAGGAAATACCTAACAAAACGGATAACTATTGCAACGGTGTAGGCAAATTTACCATTTCAGGTGATATATCCTCAAAACAATTAAAAGCGTACGAACCTTTTTATCTCACTTACACACTTTCGGGTAGAGGAAACCTAACTTTGATAAACAACTTACCATTAGATTTACCTGATGAGTTCCAACTGTCTGACCCGGAACTAACAGATAACATTCAAAGAGATGCTTCTGGTTTGTCTGGTACGAGAACATTTCGTTATCTTATAATACCAAGAGTGGAAGGTAAGTTTAAAATTCCTAATTTAGAAATTGTATATTATAATACAGAAAAAAGAGACTTTGATACTCTATTCTTAGACGGCTATGATGTACAAGTAGCCAAAGGTGATGTAAATTCAGACTTTGCAAACCAATTAGACGCAAGGCTGAAATATAGAAATATGAAGATAAAACCTAATGTCAATATATCTCCATTAGATAAGGAATATCATATATTTGATAAGGCTTGGATATATTGCATACCTATTATATCTATACTCCTTTTAATTATTGCAATACTATGCTTTGCAAGATATCGACAACTATCTGCCGATGTGGCTGGTATGAAAATGAAAAAATCTACAAAAGTTGCCGTAAAAAGATTAAAGAGAGCAAAAAGATTTTTGGATAAGGGTGAGATGGAAACCTTTGAAGACGAAACTGCAATAGCACTTTGGAAATATTTAGAGGATAGATTCAAAATAGATAGAACAAATCTAAGCATTCAAAATTGTAAGGATTTACTTCTTTCCTTAGAAACTGACAAAATGACAGTAGAAAAATTAGGCACGATATTGGATAGATGCCAATATCTGAGGTTTTCTCCGGACAAAGAGACAACGGCGGATATTACTTTATACAATGATACAATTGAGGTTATAGCTTCAATAGAGGAGCAGATGAAAAATTTGAAAAAAGCACAAAAGCAACAAGCCCGAACCCGTAATAACAAAACTAGTATTAAGGGCAGAGAGATTCACATACCGACAGGAGCGACAATTTTGCTAATACTCCTATCTTTGTTTGGTGCATCAAATTCATCACTTGCTCAGTCTCAAAAGCAACAAGTCATATCGGCAACGCAATTTTGCAAAATGGCAGACTCTTGTTTCGATCAAAGCGATTATGCACATGCAATACTCTATTACGAAAAGGCATTGAAGCTTTCTCCTGCCAATAAAGATATTAAACTTAATATAAACATAACTCGTTCTCGGTTAGTGGGCGATACTTACATCATGCCGGAATTTATACTTATTAGATGGGCAAAACTTATTTCAGGATTATTGCCACTACCTATATGGGCAGGATTGTTCATAGGATTATTCATATTGGCTTGTGCAATGTTTTTTATTTATCTATTCTCTACAAACAAAAAAGTATTGTTTTTCTATCTATTTATTACCTTTTTTATTTTGTCGCTATCATCAATAGCATTTGGAATTGCTAGACAGAATATAATAAACGACGATTCTTATGCTATAATTATGAAAAGCAATACACATCTGCGTCAAACTAAAAACACGACAGCAAGGGACGTGGTAATAATGTATAAAGGTCAAAAAATTAAAATAATGGAAAATGATGGAAGTAAATGGATTAAGGTAAAAACTGAAGATAA
>ONOZ01000251.1 GCA_900319595.1 uncultured Bacteroidales bacterium
AAAAAAATAAAATGAATATATAATATAAAATAATAACTTGAGCTTTTGGCTCTTATTCTCACCATTAAAAATCTGCAAATTTTTAGTTACTAGAGAATAATAGGCAATACAGGGGTTCGCATCGTTTTTGGTGTGGGCTGTTTGCACTTATTAAAGTAACGGGTTTTGCAGAGCCTTAATGGATAATAAGAAAGAGTAAAACGGTTTTACACCTATTTTTTTTATTATGTAGATAGAAAGTCAAAAGGTCGCAAAATAGAAAAGCGATGATAGACAAACAAAAGGACAAATACAAAATTAGTATTGCCATTTCAAATAGGGCAGAATTAGATGAATTACTTACTATCCTAAATGCACACAAAGATTTCATAATATCTAAAGATGATACTGTGTTATCTATATATTTTGACTCTATTGATTACTATAGATTAAAGGATGATAGTCCATTACGTGAAAATAATTCTATGTTTAAGGGGTTGCTTACAGATATAGAATCAATCAAGAATTATGGTATCAACAATGGAAAGAGGGTCTATTTTAATTACAATAAAGAACGCAAAGTTGAGAATAGAAAAGGTAAGATTAAGGAAAGACTTGGATATTCTTTTTATGCTAAAGATTTCAGCAAAACAAACAATGACTTGGGTAGTGCGTATATAAACAGAATTATTTGTGGAGATAGTATAAATGTCTTAACACAGTACCCAGATAATTCTATAGATTTGATACTTACATCTCCTCCTTACAACTTTGGATTGAATTATAATAAACATAATGATACATCTACTTGGCATGATTACTTTGATAAATTATTTAAAGTATTCCAAGAGTGTATTAGGATACTAAAATATGGGGGTAGGTTAGTAATAAATATTCAACCGATGTATTCTGATTATATACCAGCACATCATTTAATTAGCAATTTCTTATTTACACAAGGTCTTATATGGAAAAGTGAAATTCTTTGGGAGAAAAATAACTACAATTGCAAATATACAGCATGGGGAAGTTGGAAAAGTCCATCAAATCCTTATATGAAATATACTTGGGAATATATAGAAGTGTTTTGCAAAGGAACATTAAAGAAAGAAGGTAAGAATCCCGATATAACATCTGAGGAATTTAAACAATGGGTTTTAGCAAAATGGTCTATAGCACCCGAAAGGCATATGAAAGAATTTAATCATCCAGCAATGTTTCCAGAAGAGTTGGCTAAAAGAGTTATAAAACTTTTCAGTTTTCCTAATGATATAGTCTTAGACCCTTTTAATGGAGCAGGAACAACAACATATATGGCAAAGATATTAGGAAGAAATTACATAGGTATTGATATTTCAGAAGCATATTGCCAAACAGCGAAAAAGAGATTGCAGGTAAATGATTTATTTATAAAATAAAAGAAAGTAAAAGTAATGGAAAATTTTTTAGCGACAGCAACTATAGAAGATATTATTCAATACTATAATATAATTGTCAATTTTGTAGATTCTAATGCAAAACAACAGACAGAAAGAGCATATGGAGGATTTATTAGAGAGACAAAAGGTCATCTGCAAGAGATAATTACCGAACGTATAATTTATTTGGCATGGCTTAGAGTTGGTGGTAGAATGCAGGATATTGAGGTAAATTCCAAGAAAATTAAGATTCCAATTTGCGAAGATTACATCGATAAGATTCAAGACGAAGAAGTCAAAGAATTTATTTTGAAAAATAGAGAATATTATTACTACGGGTTAAGTGTAGATAAGCATGTATTTATACGGCATCGCTTCGTAATGGGTATAGAATGCAAAGCCTATACCGAGAATGCGATGATAAAACGAATATTAGTAGATTTTCATTTGCTGAAATCAAGATATCCGAATATATCATCATATCTTTTTCAATTGGAAAGTCAATTGACAGGGGATTATTCGGCTCTGAATAAAGTAACATATGGTTCAAAACCTACTCATTCAATAATGAGTTATTTCAATAATGTAGATTTAAAAATATTTACATTCTTACAAGGAGAAAGAAAAGTAAATGAACCTATACATAAGAAATTTAAGCCCCTGACTCACGAAAGAGTTGAAATGGCTATTGAATTATTAAGCACAGATTTACAAAAATATGTATAAAACAATACGACTGTTTCTATCATGTCAAATATTAGAAATACAATTGTTTATTCAAATATTTTGAATTATATAATCTTATAAACTAGTTCTCATCTTATGTTGCTATTATACAACGTTATAAGAGTTTTTGAGTTGCTATTCAAATCAAAAAAGATACAAATAGCTGCAAATTAGTACTTATTTATTCTAATTCTATTTTGTCGTGCTTGTTTGGTATGAAAATATTTTTAAATCCATTTTCTCGTAAATGCTTTGCAAATTTCTGCTGTGTTTGCTCCTCTCCATGTACGATGCAAATCCGTTTTAACTCCGTTTTATCT
>ONOZ01000066.1 GCA_900319595.1 uncultured Bacteroidales bacterium
AAGTCTCTTTGGCTGCGTTGAGTTCTGCTGTTTTCTTTTTCAGTTCCTCAACTTCTTTGTTAAAGGCTTGTTCTTTTTGTCTTAGTTTTTGTTCGTTCTGAGCAACCTTATTAGTTCTCTCTCTACATTCTTTTTCATTGTCAGATTTCATTTGCAGAAATTTTTCTTTTGCTTGCAAAAGTTTTTCTTTTTTAATAATTTCTGCTTTTTCTTCTGCATCCTTTAAGACGCTTTCGCTTTTCTTTAATAGAGTCCTACGCAATTTAGTGATGGATAACAATGCACCCAATCCACTAAAAGCGATAGCTACAATTACATTTATTAGTATGTTCATAATTTTGTTTTATCTATATTCAGCTTCTTTTGAAAGCGTTAAGATAAACTCCAAAGTTGAAAAAATAAAACAAGGCCACTTCTGTCGGGAACATTGGAGTATCTGCAAAAACTCCTATATACACGTTTTGGGTTTTAAAACGGTATCAAGTCTCCGCCGCTTGATTTTACTCAAGACCCATATTATTATATGGATTGGGGCCCGCTTTACCCGTTCAAATGCACCCCTTTCTATCTTTTAAACTGTTGAGTTTGCGAACTGTGATACCCGAAAGCAGATGCAGCCCTATATTTCCTTTATATTTCAAAAAACTATATTACCTCTTGTTACTTTTTAGTTTAAATTAGAAGAAAGTAAATTATTTATACTATGTAGTTTCTCCAAATCACTATTAGACAAATTAGCTTCTTCTATTTTTTGTTCGTTTGTTAGAGCAATTAGTGTGTTTTCTAATAGAGCCATTGCCAAGAGGTCTTGCTTATCTCTATAAACAGCACCTTTTGCTGCATATTTCTGCACGGATTTTTCTATTGTCTGACCTGCCTTGCGATAGATTTCTTCATCTTGTCGCTTTACCTTAACATAATAAGGTCTTTGCAGAATTTCTATATTTATTGTCAAACTATTTTCATTCATTATCCCGCGAAATTATTGAAATACTTCTGTTTATTTGTTTCAACAAGTCATTTATCAGTTTCTTACTTTCAGCAAAATCTGAATTGTTATTTATTATATTTGTTAAGTTATTAGTTTGTTTTTCTTCTTTCAATATCCGATTTTCGTTCACTAAATCCATCACCTGCGACTGCAAAAGTGAAATCTCCTTATCCTTTTCTATCAATTTTTCCTTCAAAGATTTCTTATCTGCAACCAATTGTCTGACTTTCCAATCAATATCATCTATTATTTTACCTAACTCCGACACAACAAAGCAACTTATAAAAAAATCGGTTTTCAACTTGCAAAGTTAATACAATTATTTATAAATTCAAAAGAATAATAGAAAATTTTTTAAAACAAAGGCAAATCGTGTCCCATCTTATCCTTTTTGGTTTTCAAATAATTGAAGTCGTATTCGTTAGGTTCTATAACCACAGGTACGGTTTCTACAATTTTTATTCCAAATCCTTCCAAACCAACTCGTTTCAAGGGATTATTAGTCATCAAACGAATTCGTGTAGCCCCCATATCTCTAAGAATTTGAGCACCTATGCCGTAATTTCTCTCATCTGCTTTAAAACCAAGTGCCAAATTAGCTTGCACAGTATCCATACCCTCTTCTTGTAGTTTGTACGCATGCAGTTTGTTTATCAAGCCAATGCCACGACCCTCCTGATTCATGTAAATAACCATACCTTGCCCTTCTTTTTCTATTTGTTGCATAGCCGTATGTAGTTGGTCGCCACAATCACAACGCATAGAACCGAAAATATCTCCCGTCGCACAGCAGGAATGTATCCTTACAAGTACAGGTTCGTCCTTCTGCCATTCTCCCTTTTTGATAACAAGGTGGGTCAAGCCGTCATTGATTTGTCTATAAGCAATCAAATGAAAATGTCCCCATTTCGTAGGAAAATCAACCTCCTCATGTTTTTCAATTAAAGTCTCTTTATTTAAACGATATGCAATAAGGTCAGCAATAGATATTATTTTCATATTATGCTTTTGGGCAAATTCCATAAGGAAAGGTAATCTTGCCATCGTACCATCATCGTCCATTATTTCCATCAATGCACCTGCTGGTTGTAAGCCTGCTAAACGGCACAAATCTACAACAGCCTCTGTGTGTCCTGCACGTTTTAATACTCCCTCATCTTGTGCGTAAAGAGGATTTATATGTCCTGGTCTGCCAAAATCACTTGCCTTTGCATTAGGGTCTGCTAAGTGTCTAATAGTTGCACATCTGTCATAAATAGAAACACCAGTGGAGCAGCCTTCAAGTTTATCTATCGTAACAGTGAAAGGGGTTCCCAGCACAGATGTATTATCCGTTACTTGATGAGGTAGATTTAATTCTTTGCAACGTGATATTGTTATAGGCGTACAAAGAACTCCGCGTGCATTTTTTAGCATAAAATTCACCTGTTCAGGAGTTATTTTTTCGGCGGCAATAACCAAATCACCTTCATTTTCTCTATCTTCGTCATCTACAACTATTACAAATTTGCCTTGCCTTATATCTTCAATGGCTTCTTCTATTGTATTCAGTTTTGTATCCATTATTTCAATCAATTAAAAAATATACAACTTAATATTTATAAAATATTTTGCAAAGATAAGAAAATTTTGTATCTTTGCAACTTAAAACTACTAAAAATATAGATATAAATTTATTAGATGGGAGTATTTCATATTGTAACACAGGGGATTTTATTTGGTTTGACGTTATCGTTTATGGTAGGTCCTGCTTTCTTTAAACTAATTCAAACAAGTATTTCTCAAGGTTTCCGTTCTTCATCTCATTTAGCAATAGGAATTTCTTTGAGTGATATACTAATGGTTTTTGTTGCGTGGTATGGTTTATCTTCTATGTTTGAAACTCGCTCGGCACAAAAAATAATTTCTATAGTAGGCGGTATTGTGATAATAATATTTGGTTTATATACAGCAAATAAACGTCATATTTCACCCACAAAGGGACATTCTTTAATCAAAGAGAGCAGTATTAGATTAAAATACTTAGGACAAGGCTTTTTATTCAATATTGCAAATCCTGGAACGTGGTTATTTTGGCTTATACCTATTGGTTTGGCAAATGCTTATGCAAAACGCTCGGAGCAGATTATATTCCTTGCTAGTATATTATTGACAAATTTTTGTATGGATATAATAAAATGTGCTATCAGTAATGAATTGAAGAAGTTTTTGACTGATAATGTTATTACAATCATCAATAGAGTTGTTGGGACGATACTTATTGTTTTTGGATTGTATCTTGCAATCTCCTCATTCCTACCTGAAAAAATGGTAATCAGTATCTAAAAAACTAATCACAAGTAAAAATTTGATAATTAGCGATAAAAATTTGTTAATCACCGAAATAAATAAATTAGTATGAAGAAGTGTTTTTTTATAGTAGCGTTATTTTTCGTTACAATCACAATTGGCTTTGCTCAAAACAAATTAGATATTGAGCATTTGATGGACGGGACTTATAGAATGAAGATAAATGTTTATAGTCCGCAATTTGAAGATAATGATTCCTATTCTTACTATGATAGCAAGTGGCAAAAGCACATTGTGGATAAGAAAGGCAACGACAAGATAGTAGAGGACAAAAAAGAGGAGCCTATCAAAGATGCTAAATTTTTGGAAACGACTGGCAACAAGAAAGCATACATCAAAGAAAACAATCTTTTTGTAAATGATAACGGCGAGGAAAAACAAATAACCTTTGATGGCGATAGTCTTAATATAATTATTGGTCAGAGTGTGCATAGAAATGAGTTTGGCATTGAGAAAGGATTGTTTTTTTCTAAAAATGGCAATTACCTTGCGTACTATCGTATGGATCAATCTATGGTTGAGAACTATCCTTTGGTAAATACATTGGAAAGACAAGCCAAACATACTCCTATTAAGTATCCTATGGCAGGTATGAAGTCGCACGAAGTAGAAGTTTGGATATATGATTTTGCTAATCAAAAGAAAGTATGTTTGAAAACGAGAAAAGATAACAGCGTTGAGCAAAGGGAAAATTATTTGACTAATATTTGTTTCTCACCTGACGAAAAAACAGTTTATATTCAGAAACTTAATCGTAAGCAGAACCATATGTGGTTGGAGGCTTATTGCTCTAAAACAGGTAATTTGAAAAGAGTTTTATTTGAAGAAGTATCTAATAAATATGTTGAGCCAGAACACCCATTGACATTCTTGCCTAACGATAATAGCAAGTTTCTTTATTTTTCAGAAAAGGATTCTTGGCAACACCTTTACATATATGACACCTTGGGAAAGGAGATTAAACAACTTACTAAGGGCAATTGGATTGTTAATGATATAGTTGGATTCAATGATAAGGGGACAATAGTTTATATTTACGCAACGAAAGACTCTCCGTTGCAAAGGAATCTTTATGCTGTCAATATTAAAGACGGCAAGATGCAGAGAATCACACTTGACCACGGCACCCATACGGTTGTATTTAATAAAAAAGGTACTCGTTTCATAGATTCGTATTCTTCTACCGATGTTGCTTATCGTGTTGTGTTACGTAATGAAAAAGGGGAGATAATTAAAGAATTGGATAGGGCAGAAGATCCATTTGATAAGATAAGTAACAAACCTATTATTACTATAGATTCGCTTGTTGCTAATGATGGTACAATTCTTTACACCCGTATGATTAAGCCAAAGAATTTTAATCCAAATAAAAAGTATCCTGTGATAGTTTATGTGTATGGAGGACCTCATGCTCAGTTGATTACGGATTATTGGACGGCTGGAGCAGGTAATTTTTTGCCATATCTTGCCACCCAAGACTATATTGTTTGGACTATGGATTCTCGTGGCAGTGCTAATAGGGGATATGAGTTTGAGAGTGCTATATGGCATAATTGTGGAGAGAAAGAAATTGAAGATCAGATGTTAGGAATAAAATATTTGCAGTCGCTTCCATATGTTGATAGCGAAAGAATTGGAGTTGATGGTTGGAGTTACGGCGGTTTTATGACATTAGGTTTAACTCTTCGCAACCCAGGGACATTCAAAGTTGCAACTGCAGGCGGTCCTGTTATTGATTGGAAATGGTATGAGGTAATGTATGGCGAAAGATATATGGGAACGCCAGAGGATAACGAAGATGGTTACAACAATTCTTCACTTCTTTCTTATATTGACAATATTCCAGATGATGTTCGCATACTTATTATGCAAGGCTATCAAGATAATACAGTTTTACCGCAACATTCTTTGGAATTTATTCGTCATTGCGTGGAGAAAAAGAAAAATGTGGATTACTTTATGTATACTAACCACGAGCATAACGTAAGAGGCAAAGATAGAGTGGAATTATACAAAAAGATATTTCAATATTACGAGGACTATTTAAAAAGATAATATTATGTTTACAGGAATAATAGAAAGAACAGCAAAAGTTGTAAAGATAGAGCAAGAGGGTACCAATTTCCATTTTACACTTCATTGTGAGATTGCAGATGAATTGCATATAGATCAAAGTTTTGCACATGATGGTTGTTGTTTGACTGTTGTAAAATTAGATAAAGATACAAAAGAATATGTAGTTACTGCCATGAAAGAAACAATGGACAGGACGAACCTACGCACTTGGCAAGTTGGTACAGAAGTTAATGTAGAAAGAAGTATGTTGCAGGACGGAAGATTTGATGGTCATATAGTGCAAGGGCATGTTGATAATACTGCTACATGTACTAAAATCATTGACGAGCAGGGTTCTTGGCGTTATTTCTTTACATTCAATGACAAGGAGCATATTCATGCCACAGTTGAGAAAGGAAGTATTTGTGTTAATGGTGTTTCTTTGACGGTTGTGGATAGCAATGAAAATGACTTCTCTGTTTCGATTATTCCATATACACAGGAACATACTAATTTCCACAATTTTAAGATTGGAACTATAGTTAATATTGAGTTTGACGTACTTGGTAAATATATAGAAAAACTTTTGCAACAGTACCTGCCACAGAAATAGAAGAAAATGCAATTTAAAAGTTTTCTTATAGTTGTTAAAGATATAGACAAGTCCAAACGATTCTATAAAGATTTGTTTGGGCTTGATGTGGTTATAGATTATGATGGTAATGTCGTGTTGTCGTGCGGTATTGCATTACAACAAAAAGATATTTGGAATAAATTTACAGGTAAAGATATCATTCAACCCAACAACTCTTGCGAATTATACTTTGAGGAGGAGAATTTAGAAAAATTTATAACAAAATTGGAGCAGTTATATCCTAATACGCAATATGTTAATAGGTTAATGACTCATTCTTGGGGACAAAAAGTTGTGCGATTCTATGATTTAGATGGCAATCTTATAGAAGTAGGAACGCCAATGTAGTTTAAATTTTGTTGTTTTGTAATATCTTATTGACTATGTTTGTTGTAGAGTAACCATCAAGAAATTCTATAGTTTTTATTTCGCCACCTTTTGCCTTTACAACATCATAACCAACAATGTTTTCTATTTTATAGTCAGCACCTTTCACCAAAATATCAGGTTGCACGAGTTTTATCAATTCCAAAGGTGTATCTTCTTCAAACAATACTACATAATCAACGAACGAAAAAGCCGCCAAAATATTTAATCTACTACATTGACTTTGTAAAGGGCGATTTTGTCCTTTGAGTCTTTGAATAGACGCATCTGAATTGACACCAACAACTAATATATCTCCCTCATCTCTTGCTTTTGATAGATAATCAACATGTCCTAAGTGAATTAAATCAAAGCACCCGTTAGTAAAAACTATTTTTTTATTTTTAGCACGTGCTATCTCCAAATATTGCGAAAGAGTTTTCCAATCTACAATTTTTTTCTTGATACTCTCGTTGAACGCTCCCATATTTTACAAACATTATATATGATTATCTTTTGGGAAAATTACTGTTGGTTTCCATGTTTTTGCTTCATTGAAATCCATTGTTGCAAAAGAAACAATTATCAATAAATCATCAACTTGTACTTTTCTGGCAGCAGCCCCATTCAAACCAATAATACCACTACCTTTCTTCCCCTTAATAGCATAGGTATCAAATCTTTCGCCATTATTTATGTCGTAAATATATACTCTTTCGTTTTCAATGATATTAGCCTTCTCCATCAATTCCTCGTCAATAGTAATAGAACCAATATAATTCAAATTGGCTTGAGTAACCTTGACTCTGTGAATTTTAGATTTCAATACTTCTATTTGCATAGTCATATCCATTAAATTGAAGTTGCAAAAGTACAAAGATTTATTTGATTAACAAAAAAGGTGTAAAGTTTTTATTTTCATTGCACCTAATTATTTAAATTATTTCTTGTGATTATTTTATTTTTTTGCGTGATTACTAAATTATTTCTTGTGATTAGTATTTTTATTCTCGCAAAATATTTTTTAGTGTTTATTTTTCTATTTTTTTTTACATTTTGACTTTGCAAAGATATGAAAAATTTTTGAATTGGCAAAGAAAAAGTAAGGAAAAGTTTAGCAAAGATGCTAATAGAAAAGAAAACAGACTTGCCTATATTGTGTTCAAACAAGTCTGTTATTTTATTATATTAGATTTTCAATAACCTTTATTATTCTAACATAGAGATATTAGGTTGTTCGCCTTGCATTTGATTCAAATAAGGTGCCAAGACACTACTATTTTGTATGCGGTGAGCGACTTCCATTGCGTTGTTTCTTATTGCCAAGGAGTAGATAAATTGTGTAACCTGTACTATTTGGGTTTGCATTTCTGAATCCATCATACTATTGCCTGTTTCTTCCAAAGTTTGCACAGCGTCCATTAAAACCTTTATAGAAGTCTGTCTATCTTCTGGGGTATCAAATTTATTTACAATATTATTGACATCATTCACTAAACTATTAAATTTCTTAGAGAAGTCTATGGAGTTCAAATACATTGCAACATCTGGAATATTTTTGATTTCCTTTGCCAAATCTTCAAATCCATAGTCAGTAACATCACCATAAAGTTGAGCAAGTACCACGCACGACAACGTTCTATCTCCTTCAATTGAGCGAGCTTTCTTTCCGCGGAATTGATTGTAATAGTAGATATATGATTTGTAGTAATCAATTATTCCTTTATATACATCATGCCCCTTTTGTTTTGCTCCTGCTTGGCAATAGGCCTGTGCAAGATAGGCGTCCATCTTATCGTAAGGTATTTTTGAAGCAGGAATTTCTTTGACTACCATATCCAATAGATTTAAGGCTTTTGCATTTTCTTGTTTACTAATCAAGTATTGTGCAAATACAGAAATGGTCTGGCGTGTAGCCTTAGAGTTTGTTACAGTTACGGCATTTTCCAAATAAACTCCATCTTTGCTTACATTCCCCCATGTGAATTTGTCCATGAACAACTTATACGTATCATCTGTATATTCTCTTCTTGCAGGATACGGCACAATACGATAAACCATTCCCTCCTGAACAACGTGATTCATAATATTAGGAATCACATCTCTTATCAAATAAGGATTGATTACGTATATAGGACGCTCAAAGTGATTACTACCCAAAATGTCTAACAACATAAGTTCCTGTCTTGCCATCTGCTTGTATCTCAATCTGCCTTCTTGGTCTAATTGCTGTGTGTTAAGTTCGAAAACAAACTCTCCTTTTTCATTATCAACCAATTCCTTAGGATAAATGCCCTGTGCTGCTGCTTTTGCTTTATCAAAACTAATTTTTAACGTAGTAGTTGGCAACTCTGCTATGTAGTCATAATTATTGAAGTGCGACATCATATTATAAGGCGACTCATTAGGAGATACTTGTCTTATATTCTTCAATGCATCTTCCAATTCCATAGTATCGGCAGAATATTTAGCAAAATTTATATCCTGTCCCAGACTATAGAAACTCTTATCCAAAGTAAATTTCACCTTTTCAGAATCATAAACTTTGTTATAAAGTTGTTCTACATACCATGCCATACCTGAAAGCGTGTAGTTAAGGACGCGTATATCGGTACGAATCTCCTCAACCTCTTGGTCGTACCACAAAGGGAATGTATCATTGTCGCCAAATGTGATAAGAATGGAATTAGGTTTGCAACTCTCCAAATAATTTTTCGCAAAATCGCGTGCCATATATCTATCGCTACGGTCATGGTCGTCCCATTCTTGGCAAGCCATCAATATTGGAACAGCAAGCAGACAAATAGCCGTAACGCCAATATTTCTTACATTTTCAGGTATTTTAACTTTTTTAATCCAATCGCAAATGGCATAAACTCCAAGTCCAATCCAAATGGCAAAGGCATAGAATGAGCCAGCATAGGCATAATCCCTTTCACGAGGTTGGCAAGGTGGTTGATTCAAATAAAGTACAATTGCCAAACCTGTCATAAAGAATAATAAGAATACCACAAAAGCATCTTTGCCACTGCGTTTTACATGGTAAATTAAGCCTGCTATACCCAATAACAATGGAAGGAAATACAAAGTGTTGCGACCTTTATTGTTTTGTAAATCTTCTGGCAAATTGCTTTGAGGTCCTAATCGCATTGCGTCCAAAAATTTTATTCCACTTATCCAATTGCCGTGAATCAAATCCTTTTGACCATTAGATGCGTCTGCAGGAGCATTTTCTGATAATAAACCATATGATTGTATATCGTTCTGACGACCTACAAAATTCCACATAAAATATCGCCAATACATGAAATTAACTTGATAGCGGAAGAAATAAGTCAGATTATCAGCAAAGGAAGGTTTAGAAAAGTCGTTCTCATTTTTACCTGTCCACATCTTATAATATTGAATATGGCGTCTGCCTTCGTCTGTTGAATACATACGAGGGAAAAGAGTAGAATGTTGGTCGTCCCATTTCGGAGTAGATACACGTTCTATTTTCTTATATTTTTTAGTTTGTTTATCTCTTACGTATTTTGTAGAAAACTTGTAATCACCACCGCCATCGGCAGCACGTTTAATAGATGCTGTATAATAAGGACCATAAATCAAAGGTGTATCTCCGTATTGTTCTCTATTCAAATAGGTTAGCAATGCCACAGCATCTTTTGGAGCATTTTCGTTAATAGGAGTATTTGCGTTGGAGCGAATAATTAGTGTAGCAAAAGTTGAATATCCTAAAATTAAAAATAATACTGACAAAATAGTAGTATTTACTATAGGTTTAACTTTAAGTCTTGACCAACGCAAACCATATATCAATAAGCCAAACAATAATAGGAAATAAATAATTGTACCACTATTGAAAGGCAAACCAATGCTATTTACAAAGAATACTTCAAAATATGATGCCAAATTAACTATTTGTGGAATAATGAAATACATCACAATAGCCACTGCCAATATAGATACAATACCTGCAAGAATTAATCCCTTTTTAGTTGTTTGAGGGTATTTTTTGAAATATATAATATATGTAATAGCAGGGATTGTCAAGATATTTAGTAAGTGGATTCCAATAGCCACTCCTATCAAAAAAGCAATCAATACAATCCATCTCAAATTATGAGTATCCTCAGATTGTTCGTCCCATTTTAATATTGCCCAAAACACAATAGCGGTAAAACAACTTGACATTGCATAAACTTCGCCCTCAACGGCTGAATACCAAAACGTATCAGAAAAAGTATATGCTAATGCTCCGACAATACCACTGCCAAAAATTGCAATCATTTGAGCAGTTGTCATATTCTCTTTTTGATTTTCAGGTATAAGTTTCTTTGCTAAAAGCGTTATACTCCAAAACAAAAACAATATTGTCAAACCACTACAAATAGCACTCATACTATTTACCATAAATGCTATTTTTGAAACATCGCTTCCTGCAAACAAGGCAAACAATCTACCAATTAACTGGAATGTTGGTGCTCCTGGAGGATGTCCTACTTCTAATTTGTTAGTTGTTGCTATGTACTCACCGCAATCCCACCACGATGCAGTAGGCTCGGCTGTCATCAAATAAACAATACTTGCAATAGCAAACACTGCCCACCCGATGCAATTGTTTAGTAACTTGTATCTTTTCATTTTTATAGTTTATTTAGATTGTTTTTATTTCCATTCAACTTTTTGTCTTGATACTGGCATGGTCATACATCTTGCACCGCCACAACCTCTTGGCAACTCGCTGGCTTGGATTGTTACTACAAATTTATCTATGTAATTCAAATCAATTTTTCCACTTACAACGTCCTCTGCCTTAATAACTTCAAATCCATGTCTATTCAAATTGTCAATTGTATGAGTGTTTCTACCATAACCAATTATCTTTCCCTCGCCCATACAAAAGAAATTAGCACCCGAATGCCACTGCTCTCGCTCTTGATTCCATAAATCATCTCCTCCGCAAGCAATAGGTTCTAAATCAAATCCCAAATGTTTGGTTGCGTCCATAAAACAAGGAAATTCTTTATAAGAAATATTGCCATGGTCTATATCTATAAGAGTCGTATTGAATCCACTATTTGTTTTACATATCAAAGGCTCATATACAATACACTTGTTTTTGTCCAAGAAATTGAAAACCATATCCAAATGTATGAAAGATTCCCTTGTTTGAGGCAATTGCTGAACAAGAATTTTCTGTTTAGGTTTTCGTGCCGCATACCAAGAAGTAAGAAATTCAATACCTTTATTGTTAGTACGCAACCCATTCCCAATAAACAATATATCGTCTTTTGCAATTAAGCAATCACCACCCTCTGTTGTAGCCTCAGGAGAAATTAGTTTTGGATTGATAATTTCACTATTAAATATATTTTTGAATATAGCCTCCATAATAAAACTTTCCCTATCTCTTACGGTTGTACGCATGGAATGTATCATTACCTGATTGTATATGCTTGAAGAGGCATCACGTGTAAAAAATAGATTATATAAAGGCTCTAAGACAAAACGCATCTCCTTATAAATAGCAGGGTGAATTTCTTCATTATATGGATAACCTTCTATAAGGAAATGAGACAAATCTTCGGCATTTTGTTCTGCTAATTCTAAATATAGAAATTGTTTATTTTCTCTATCAAGTATTTTTTTCAATAAATCTAATTTTGCTTTATCGTTTTGTAATACCTGAGCCAATAAATCTGTAACTTCATACGTTTTGCACCATTTGGATAAAACTTTTTGAAAATAAAAATATTCCTGTTGTGCAATATTCAAATTCAATATATCACTATACAAAGCGTGTTCAATAGTTGATGGCGTCATTTGCTCAATCTCCGTGCCTGGTGTATGTAAAATGACACCGTTCAATCGTCCTATTTCTGAATTAACTTCAATTTTGTTCATAAAGTCAAAATTTAGAAGTTGCAAATTTAATATATTTTTTCTTAACTACAAAAAAACATACCAATCTTTTGTTAAAAATAGTAGAGCAGATATTTAATTTTGCAAGCGATAAGTTTAACAAAATTATTACAGTATTTCTATAAATTATTTATTGTGAATAATTTTATAAAATGCGATAATAATTTTTTATTATCGCATTCTAATTTTTCAATCTATAATATTAGTAATTTTCAATTAGTTATCGCATTTTTCAAATTAGTATTTCTTCCAATTTCTAAATTTTAAACGAAACACTCCAAAGAATGCCTCTTTGAAAATTTTCATACTCATTTTGCTTTGTCCCAAAACTCTGTCTGTAAAAATGATAGGTACTTCTTTGGTTTTGAATCCCAATTTGTAAGCAGTGTATTTCATCTCTATTTGAAAAGCATAACCAATGAATTGTATCTTATTAAAGTTAATTCTTTCCAAGACTTTGCGAGAATAACATACAAAACCAGCGGTAGCATCACAAATCCTTATTCCTAAAATACCTCTAACAAACCACGATGCATAATAGGACATAATTACTCGACCTATCGGCCAATTTACAACCGAAATCTTTCCAGCCAAATATCGAGAACCTACAGCAACATCTGCTCCGCCTTTTTTGCAGGTATTATACATTTCAATAAGTTTCTTTGGTGGGTGAGAAAAATCAGCATCCATCTCAAAAACATATTCATATTCTCTTTTCAATGCCCAACGAAATCCATGAATATATGCTGTACCTAACCCCAATTTGCCCTGTCGTTGCTCCAAATAAAGTCTGTTTGGAAATTCGTTGATTAGTCGTTGGACAATATTTGCTGTGCCATCTGGCGACCCATCATCGATTATAAGAATGTCAAAATCTTTTTTCAAATTGAACGTATAGCGAATAATGTTTTCAATATTCTCTTTTTCGTTGTATGTTGGTATGATTACAAGACAGTCAGACATATTACTTTTGTTTTTTATTCATAAATTGTTTTAAACTACCCTGTGAAGGAGATTCCATTGGATTGCGTCTAATTGTGCCGTCCATATTTATAAGTACAAATGTAGGGAAAAAATGTAACTTATATTCTTGTGTAAGTTGCCAATTATAATCAAAATGCACAAAAGGAAATTGATATTTACTACCAGTTTTGCTGTTTTTTACGAAATTGTACATTTTCTCAAAAGTATTATCAAAACTAATCACTACAACATTGCTATTTTCTTTGATACTATCGTAGTAAAAATGAATAGTTTCCAATTCTTTTAAACAAGCAGTACAATCCAATTGAATAAGACACAGAACTAATGGCTTATCATTAAAATCAAGTAACGAAATAGTTTCGCCCTCAATGTTTTTAACTTTCAAATCATTGATTTTTTTTCCACCAAAATCCCTTTCTGTCAAATATTTACGTAAATTAGTCGCTATTTTCTGATGATTATCAAATTTAGTTTGTTTTTCAAATTTTTCAATCATGTTCAAAATTCTAGTTCTTTCAAATATGCCGTCCAAAAATGCGTCTTTCATTCCTTGCAAAAAGACAATTTCTCTAAAAACCTCGTTTTTCAATATACTGTCTCTTCCTAGAGCATCATTGAAAGCAGAATAATTGCCAGCATCAAGCCATTTTTCCATATCCATTTGAGATATGTATTTATAGCCTTGTGAAAAATAATGATTGAAAACTGTATTAAAGCAATCCATATAGCCAATATTGTCGTAAAGAACCTTAGAATCTTTGAACAATTCTTCCTTTACTTTCAATCTTGACCCAATATATAGTCCGTATCTCAAACTTGCAAACTCGTATTTCACATAATTACTTATATACTCGTTAGTTGTATATTTTAATATCAAGTCTTTTTCCAATTTATTAAGTTTTGCAATAGTTAAGGAGTCTTTTATGTATAGTAGTCTGTAATTATCTGCTATAAAATTGTTTAATAAAGTATCGACATCTTCAATAGGGTAGTTTATTTTGTCATCTTTTTCCATTGTCATCTCGCATGGCAAGACTTCTTTCATAGCAAACGAAAATACAGAATCGTTATATGGCAGTATATTGATGAAATATTTGTTTCCCGGTGTAGCAAGAAAATGAAATTCTCTATTATCAATTTTCAATATACTTTCCCTTGTGCCATCAAATGAGAAACTAAAATTCGCATTTGTAGAGTATTCGTTGTTTTGTATAGTTGCTATTGTTTGTTCAGCCAATGAAATTCTGTCTGTTATGCAAGATAGTTGAATTTCTTTACCCGCAATCTTATCACCACTTATACTAACAGAAATATTTTGAGCGTAAGTCAAAGTAACCAAACTTAAAAGCAAGGTGAGGATAAGAAATCTTTTATGGACGATAGATAAAGTTTTCATCAATAGTCTATATTGTTAATCGTTACTTTGTCTTTATGAAAATATTCTATGATAAGTGTGCCGCCGCTTTAATAAATGCTACAAAAATAGGCGAAGGATTTTCAACCGTTGAGGCATATTCTGGGTGAAATTGCACACCTACATAAAAAGGATGCGAAGGAA
>ONOZ01000046.1 GCA_900319595.1 uncultured Bacteroidales bacterium
TATATTCTCTTTTAGGTTTGCTATATTCTTTTTTGCAACATCATATTGCACTTGTAGTTGATCTAATTGTTGTTTTGATGCCCCACCACTTTGATACAATGCTTTTATTCTTGCAAGTTCAACACCCAAGTTGTCCAATTGGGCTTGTGCCGTTGCTACATTAGTATTTTCCATACGCACCAATATCTGACCTTTTACTACGCGGTCGCCAACTTCTACAAAAATCTTATCAATTCTTGTACCACCAGCTGAAGAAATATAGTTTTTGTACATTGGTTCTATCGTAGAGGTAAAATCATATATCTGATCAATCTCTTGGGTTGAAACCTGTTCTACCTGTACTTTGATTGTCTCATCTTGTTTTGTAGTCTTAATTTCTTCTTTTTTTGAACAAGATGCAAACATTAATGAAAATGCTGTTGCAATCGTTAATATCGTTGAAATGTTGTTTCTATTCATTGTTTTTATATTTATCTATTTTTACTTTTCTTTACTTCTTTAAGATATACAATATCATTAATTATAAGCTTTTATCTACCTATGACTTTTTCGTAATTAGCTTGTGCCGACAAATAATCGTAAATTGCCTGTTGATAATTCAATTTGCTCTGTGTCAATGCTAATTCGCTGTCATTTAACTCCAATATAGTTCCACTACCTGTATTGTAGCGTACTTTAGCAATCTCATATCCTCGTTCGGCTTGTGCAATTGCTTCTTTATTTACCAATAACTGTTCTTTGGCAGCATTCATAGATTTTAAAGCACTTAATACCTGTATATTCATTCCATCATTTACATAAGTCCTTTGCAGTTGCAATTCCTTCAAAGCAATTTCTACCTGCTTTTGTTTATTGATTATAGTATTACCATTAAATATTGGAATATTCAAAGTCAATCCTACCATCGCAGAAGACACCCATTTGTAATCTTCGAACTTAAAATCTTCCGCTTGTGTCAAATAAGAATATTGTCCAAAGGCGGCAAGTGAAGGTAAATGTTGATATTTTACCATTTTTAAATTATGCTGTAAATTTGCGATATTCAAATCCAACTGTCTTAACTCTGTATTATTAGTTAAAGCCTTACTCATTTCAAATTCGTCTAATAAAGAAAAATTGCTTTCATAATCTTGCAAATTTTCTATTATCTCTATTTCCTGTGATTCTGGTAGAGACAATAACATTTTTAATTGTAACTCTGCCAACTCCACGCCATTTTTCGCATTTATGTATGCTGGATTCAAATTATTCACTTGCACCTGAGCCCTTAAGTAATCATACTCACTAGAAACACCTTGTTCGTACGCTACTTTGGTGGTTTTCAGAACTTCTTTTGCGTTGCTAATACTCTGTTCCAATACTTTCAATGATGAATTTGCTAAAAGAAGTCCATAATAAGCATCTTTAACCTGTTTTGTCATGTCTAAAGAAGACGAACGTGCAGATTCCATAATCAAATCTATCTCTGTCTGTTTTGCTTTTATGGATTCCCAAAGTGTAAAGTTGATAAGGGGCATTTGTGCAGAAACAGTACCAGTATAACTATTCTTATAACCAATCTCCATATAGGACGCCCCCCCCATCATTGCAGACATACTCGCCGGCATAAACATAACACTTTTCATAACATTATTGGTATACTGCCCACTTGCCGAAACACTTGGTAGCAAACTACCTAAAGTTTCTTTCTTTGAGTAATCTACCCTTTGTATCTCCAAATCGGCAATTTGAAGTGTTGGGTTATTATCGTGAGCAATTTTAAGAGCAGTTTGTAAATCCAAATGAAGCACACCATCAGTATTTTCAATAGATTGAGAAGTGCTAATATCGGATTGTTGAGCCATAACGCCCACTCCTCCTAACATTGCGAGAGAAAGAAACAAGTTTTTTAAGATTTGTGTTCTTTTCGTCATTTTTCTATTATTTTTCATTATTGTTTATCACTAATTAACTAAAAATCTTATCTTTTAAATACTCTTTAAAGAAGGCATCGCAAATTTCCACACCTTGTAACGTTGAAACCCCTCTTATTATTGTAAAAAGATGTGCAGAAAAAAGTTTTATAACATCATGCTCCTTCCCCATAAAATGTATTGTCCTCTGCCTTGGATCTCTTTCTCCACTAATCAGCAGTGCAAGTAAAAACTCTGGTTCTATGTCAGAAAAAATATATCCTTCGTCCTGTGCTTTATAATATATCTTTAGCATACTATCTTTCATGAAAGCAGAATGTTCCTTTATCAATTCTTCTGCAATCTCAGGATAATATTTTTTCAAACTCACAAGACGTGCCATTGAAATATATTTCAAATTTTCTATTATGAAAAATGACATTTTCAACATCTTCTTTAATGGATTCACTTCTCCTCTACAATACTCCAATGTTCTGCTGTGAGCAAGAGTTTGATAATGATTAAGAGTTTGTTTTATTATATCGCCTTTAGAAGAAAAGGTTTCATAAATTGTACGTTTGCTAATGCCCAAGTTTTCTGCAATTTCATCTACATTAATGTCCTTGCAACTCTTTTGAACAAACAAACGAATAAATTCTTCCATTATCTTTTCTCTATAATCCATCTCCTTATCATTTTTTTTCATCAAAATTAACTATCTTGTCAAAGCCACCCGATTTTGATTTTGCAAAATTATAGAAAACTTTTGAAACGAAAAAAGTTTTTTAAGTTTTTTATTTAATATTTTTCATAACTACCTATATTTCAGGATTAAATAAATTATTTACAAATTGCATTTTTGTCTATTTTATCAATATTTATTCGGCATAATCTAAAGCAATTATAATAAAAATGCGGGTAAAATGCTATCCTACCCACATTATATTAAGAAATCATAGAATTAAAACATTATTTCTTTGGAATACTTTTTAATATATCAAGCGTATGCTCCCAAAACATTTGTAGGGTCTTTAGATCCATTCTTTCATCCGGTGAATGTACGCCACGAAGTGTAGGTCCGTATGAAATCATATCCATATTTGGATATTTCTTGCCAATCAATCCACACTCCAAACCTGCATGTATTGCTCTAACAATAGGTTTTTTATTAAACAACCGCTCATACGATGCAACGACAACAGATAATATCTCACTATCCGTGTTAGGCGACCAACCAGGATAACCATCCGTATGCTCTACTCTACAACCCGCCAAAAGCATACAAGCCTCCACTCTACTTTTTGCTGCTTCCAAGCTACTTTCTACAGAAGAACGTTGAGAGGTTACTATATGCACTTCATTTTCTGTTATTTTTACAGATGCAAGATTCGTACTTGTTTCTACAAATCCTGGTATTTCTCTACTCATCGCCAAAACTCCGTGAGGTATTGCATAAAGTAAATCCAATAATTTTGTAACATCTTCTCTTGCAATCACTTGTTCTGGACGCTCTGCTTTAAAGATATTGACCTCTAATGTAGGCTCGGTCGTACGAAATTCATATTTAACATCCTTAGTAAAATCTTCAACTATTTGGAGCATCTGCTTGTCAAAATCAGGATTAACCATAATATGAGCCTTTGCCTCACGAGCAATTGCATTTCTAAGATTACCTCCATTGAAATCAGCAAGACGCATTTTACACTCCCTATTGATTTTCCAAAGTAACCGATTCAAAATCTTATTTGCACAACCAAGACCTTTATTTATATCATCACCTGAATGCCCTCCTTTTAAACCTTTAACTTCTATCATATACGGCAAACCGTGCGTACATGCAGGTTGTTTTTCAATTGGCATATATCCCAAAGTATCTACTCCTCCAGCACAACCAATGAACATTTCCCCCTCGTCTTCACTATCCAGATTGATAAGTATGGACGATTTTAAAGCCTTATCACTCAACGCCATGGCTCCTGTAAGACCTGTTTCCTCGTCTATAGTAAACAAGCATTCCAAATCTCCATGTGCTATCGTCTTGCTATCTAATATTGCAAGGGCTGTCGCAACACCTATTCCATCGTCCGCTCCCAATGTTGTACCGTTGGCTTTCAACCAGCCATCTTCAACCAAAACTTCTATGGCGTCTGTTCCAAAATCAAAAACTTTATCACTATTCTTTTCACATACCATATCCATATGTGCCTGAAGACAAACCATTTTTCTATCTTCCATTCCTACGGTAGCTTGCTTACGAATTATGATATTACCAACCTTATCTTTTATAGTCTCAAGTCCTCTTGCTACTCCCCAATCATATAAATATTGGCTAATTTTTTCTTCTTTTTTACTTGGACGAGGAATAGACAAAATCGGTTTGAATTGTGCAAATATCTCTTGCGGTTGTAATGTATCAAGTATTTCGTTCATAACATTCTTTCCTTATATCAAACATTTGGTATGCAGGTTCTATTTTTTCATATTTGCAACAAACATACCAAATAATAATTTTATTCTATTTTAAAACACCAAGGTCTTTACCAATCTTTGTAAAGGCTGCAACACATTTATCTAATTGTTCTTTAGTATGGGCTGCAGAAACCTGCACTCTAATACGAGCCTGTCCTTTAGGTACAACAGGATAATAGAATCCCGTAACATAGATACCCTCTGCTGAAAGGGCTGCTGCGAATTTCTGAGATAATGGAGCGTCATACAACATTACTGCACAGATAGCAGATTGCGTTGGTTTTATGTCAAAACCTGCCGATTGCATCTTCTCAACAAAGTATTTTGTATTGTCGTGTAAGATGTCTTGCAACTTATTATCTCTTGTTATAATGTCCAAGGTCTTCACTGCTGCGGCTGCTACCATCGGTGGAATTGAATTAGAAAATAGGTATGGACGAGAACGCTGACGTAACATCTCTATTATTTCTTTTTTTCCTGTAGTAAATCCGCCTACTGCACCACCAAAAGCTTTTCCTAACGTGCCAGTCAAAATTTCTATCTTACCCCGCAAGTTGTATTGCTCAGTTGTACCTCTTCCTGTGGCACCTACAACGCCTGCAGAGTGAGATTCATCAACCATTACCAAAGCGTCGTATTTCTTTGCCAGTTCATAAATCTTATCAACCGGTGCCACATTACCATCCATTGAGAACACCCCGTCTGTACATATAATTCTATGACGACAACTTTGAGCCTCAATCAAACATTTTTCCAATTCTGCCATATCTGCATTTGCATAACGAAAACGTTTAGCCTTGCAAAGCCTTACACCATCAATAATAGAGGCGTGATTTAGTGAATCCGAAATGATAGCGTCCTGCTCCCCGAACAAAGGTTCAAACACTCCACCGTTAGCATCAAAACAAGCTGCATAAAGTATGGTATCCTCTGTACCAAAAAACTCTGCAATTCTTCTCTCCAACTCTTTGTGTAAATCACCTGTGCCACAAATAAAACGAACAGACGACATACCATAACCTCTTTCGTCCATAGCCTTTTTCGCAGCCTCTATCAACTCCTTATTGTCAGCAAGACCCAAGTAGTTATTAGCACAAAAGTTCAAAACATCGCCTTCATCTTTTGTTTTAATGGCAGCAGATTGCGGAGTAATGATAACACGCTCATTTTTATACAATCCGTCATTTTTTATCTGCTGAATCTCTTTTTGTAAATACTTTTGAAAATTATCGTACATGATTTTAATATTTTTTATTTGTTACACTTATTTATTATTTACCTTTATGAAAGTGCAAAAATACAATAAAATTCATTTAATAGAAAATAAAAAGTGGATTTTTATAAAAAAGTTTTCTATCTTTGCAATTTCAAAATGGTATTTTCAACAAAATAGCGTACGATATATGCAAATTATAACACTTACTACAGATTGGGGAGAAAAAGATTGGTACGGCGGACGAATAAAAGGTCGCTTACATTCTATGATTGATGATATTCAAGTGGTAGATTTAAACCACAATATAGAGAAATTTGATTTACGCAGTGCGGCTTTTGTTGTAAAAAACTCTTGTATGGATTTCCCTGCAGGGACTATACATATAATAGATGTAAATACATATGAAGATAGAGATAAGTCGTTTATTGTTGTAAAATATAATGAACAATATTACATATGTACAGATAACGGATTACCAAGTATAGCGTTTGAGGGAAAAGATATTGAAATTTACGACTGCTCTCACGTTCTGTCAGACAGTAATTACTACACCTTTGCAGTATTAGATATGTTTGCAAAAGTAACCTCCATTATCGCTAAAGAAAAAGGTATTGAAACAATCGGAAGTAAATTAGATAGATTTGCAACAGACAAATCTATTCCACAAGCGATAGTTTATAACGACAGAATTGTGTGTCAAGTTGTATATATTGATGATTATGGAAATGTATATCTCAACATTAATGATATAGAATTTGAGAAGGCTTTAAATGGTCGTAAATTTGAATTACAAATTGATATTGGTTATGCTACAATAACAGAGTTATCTTCTTCGTATGCAGATAAAGTTATCAAAGGAAAAGCATTATTGACAATATCCTCCACTCATAATTTAGAATTAGCAGTGCGTGAAGATAATTTCGCAAGACTGTTGGGTTATGAAATAGGACGCAATGTGATTATAAAAATTATTTAGATTTTACGTCTGCTGCTTGTCTAATAGCGGAACCAAGTAAGAAAAAAGATAATACCAAAATCATAATTACTAACCCCGGAATTATAGCCATATAAGCAGCATCTAAAATTATGTATCCGTAATTTTCTTTAATCATTGTCCCCCAAGAAGGCATTGGCGGTTGTACTCCGATACCTAAAAAACTCAATCCTGCTTCTTGTAATATGGCTGTAGCAAAGTTACTTGCAATAATAACCGTTACGGCACTAATAACGTTTGGGAGAATATGACGAACTATCAACCTAAAATCCGAAAAACCCAAAGCCCTACCTGCCAATACAAACTCTTTTTCTTTCAAACTCATCACTTGCCCTCTTACCATTCTTGCAATATCAACCCACATTGTCAAACCCACAGCAACAAACACTTGCCAAAAACCTTTTCCTAAGGCAAAAGTAATTGCTATAACAAGTAGTATGGTAGGCATTGACCAAATAACATTTATCAACCACATTATTATATTATCCACTACTCCACCATAGTATCCTGCCAAAGCACCAAGCGTAATACCTATAACCAACGCTATAAAAATTGCAATAAAACCTACACTCAAAGACACTCTTGTACCAATCATTAGTTGCGAAAGCAAATCTCGTCCATATCTATCAGTACCTAAATAATATTTCCTTTCTTGTATTTCGTGTTTTGTTGTATTTGACAAAGTTTTTATTTCTCCATCATTAGGCGAATCTCCTGTAAAGACCTCGTATGTAAGACTTCCATCTAAATTAGTTTTATAGTTATAAATGGGTATGTTTGTCGTGGTTATCGGTTTGCCAAATAATATTGTCTTTATAAATGATTGTTGTTGCAAATTTGCATTCTGGTCTATGTTTTCGCTATCATAAATTTTTAGCATCTTTACTTTGAATCCTGGCTTCTTGACTGCAATTTCCAAATGTTGCTCATTAGCGTATGGAGAAGAGTCGGGGGTTATGGCATATCCCAAAATGGCGATAACAGTAAAGATGAGTATCACCAAAAGAGATATTACAGCTAAAGGATTGCGTAACAACTTCATTTTAAATCAAGTTCAATTCCACTTTGGCCTCGTCTGACAACATTCTTATATCCCATGCTGGCTCAAAAGTCAGTTGCACTTGCACGTTATTTACTCCATCTGTATTTTTTACTGCTTGTTCTACCATTTTTGGCAAATCCTCTGCAACCGGACAGTTAGGAGCGGTCAGCGTCATCTCTATTAAAACAAAATTATCATCATCTATATCTATTTTATAGATTAGTCCCATATCCCAAATATTTACAGGAATCTCTGGGTCGTATATTGTACGCAATACTTGAATGATTCTGTCGCGTAGTATCTCCTTTTTGTCCATATTCTTATGCTTTTAATTGTGCAAAGATACTAAATATTTTTGACTTACAAGGTAACCTTTTATAAAGTTTATAAAAAATAAAGTTCATATCAATTAAATTTTTTGTATCTTTGCAACCCGAGACCACATGTATCAAGAAAAATATGTTAGTTGCACTTATACAAACAGAAATACTTGATTTTGAAATAGAAAAGAATCTAAAAAATCTAACGGAAATATGTAAAAACATATTAGAAGATGTGGATTTGATAATATTCCCAGAAATGTTTTTAACAGGATTTGTTACTGATATATCTTTCGCTCAAGAGAGTATGGAAAAAGGGCTTGCTTTTATACATCAACTACAAAAAGAAAAATCCTGTGCAGTGGAAGGTTCTTTGCTATGCGAAGTAGAAGATAAAAATAAGGCAAATAAAAAAATATATTATAATAGGCACTACTTCATCACACAAGACAATGAATATCATTACGATAAGCAAAAACTTTTCTCTCTATCCGATGAGTCTAAAATTCTTACTGCTGGAACGAAATCAACTATTGCAGAACTAAAAGACTGGAAAATAAATTTAAAAACTTGTTATGATTTGCGATTTTGTGATATTTGTAAAAACGAAATAGATATGTCTGATTCGTATTCGCAAACGCCAAAATTTAAGTATGATATAATAACATTCGTTGCCTCGTGGCCTAAAAGTAGAAGCAATCAATGGAAAATTCTACTGCAAGCCCGTGCTATTGAAAATCAGTGTTATTCTATAGGAGTCAATCGATGTGGAATGGATTCCTTGAATAATGAATATAGTGGAGATAGTTGCGTTGTGGATATGAAAGGAAATTTTCTTGAACCGCTACCATATTCGACTAA
>ONOZ01000183.1 GCA_900319595.1 uncultured Bacteroidales bacterium
CTATTGGTAGAGGACAGCGTGAGTTGATTATTGGTGATAGACAAACTGGAAAAACTGCTATTGCAATAGATACTATAATTAATCAAAAGGAGTTTTTTGAGCAAGGTAACCCGGTGTATTGTATTTATGTAGCTTGTGGTCAAAAGGGTTCTACAGTTGCCAACATAGTTAAGACATTAGAGGAACATGATGCTATGAAATATACTATAGTCTTGTCTGCCACAGCCTCAGATGCGGCTGCGATGCAATTCTATGCTCCTTTTGCAGGTGCTGCCATTGGAGAATATTTCAGAGATACAGGTCGTCATGCATTGGTTATCTATGATGATTTGTCTAAACAAGCAGTTGCTTATCGTGAGGTGTCATTACTACTTAGACGTCCGCCTGGAAGAGAAGCTTATCCTGGTGATGTATTCTATTTACATTCGCGTTTATTGGAAAGGGCTTGTAAGGTCATTAACAATGATGATGTAGCAAAGCAGATGAACGACTTACCTGAGGTTTTGAAAGGCAAGGTAAAAGGTGGAGGTACATTGACAGCATTGCCTATTATTGAGACGCAGGCAGGAGATGTTAGTGCATATATCCCAACTAATGTTATATCCATTACTGATGGTCAGATATTTTTGGAAAGTAACCTATTCAACTCCGGAGTACGTCCGGCAATTAATGTAGGTATATCAGTATCGCGTGTAGGTGGCAAAGCACAAATTAAGAGTATGAAAAAGATTGCCGGAACTTTGAAAATAGACCAAGCTCAGTATAGGGAATTGGAGGCTTTCAGTAAGTTCGGCAGTGATTTGGACGCGACGACTAAGTTGATATTGGAGAAAGGTAAGCGTAATGTAGAGGTACTAAAACAACCTCAATACACACCAATGAAAGTAGAGGAGCAGGTTGCAATAATTACATGTGGAGTAAAAGGTTGGCTAACAGATATTCCCGCAAATAAAGTCTTGGATTTTGAAAAAGAGTATCTATTGTTGCTTAATTCTCAGTATAAGGATACATTATTACAAATCAAACAAGGTAAGATTGATGATGATATAATGAAGACTTTGAATGAGGTACAAAAAGAAGTTGCTAAAAAATATATATAAGTAATTGGTTTATAGAATATAGTAAAGGGAAGTAAATAAATGTAAATTGAATATCGCAAATCATAATGATTTTTCTTATAATTCATAACGAATATTCCAAAAGAGGTGGCGAGGAGCAGGTTGTTGAGTTTCAAAAAACTTTATTACAATCGTATGGTCATAGTGTTATTTTATATACTCGTAATTACAATGAATTAGGAAAAACGTTTTTGGGTAAAATAAAAAGTACTTTTACTTCCATTTATAACAGAAGAAGTATAAAGGATATAAAATGCTTAATAGAAGAAGAAAAACCTGATATTGCAATAGTCCATAATGTGTTTTCTATTATTTCTCCAGCGATTATTTCCGCATTGAAAAAGAGAAATGTAAAGGTTTGGCAAATTGTTCATAATTATAGAATGTTCTGTCCTATTGGAATATTCTTTCATGAAGGGAAGATTTGTGAAAAATGTCTTGGAAGGCATAGAGAGTGGAATTGTGCTATAAATAACTGTATGGATAATAGGTTTCAAAGTATTTCTTTTGCATTTAAATTCTTTATGGTTAGAAAATTAAATTACTATAGGGGTGTAGATAGATTTTATACGTTATCGTATTTTCAAAAGAATAAATTTATTGCAAATGGCTTTGATAAAGAAAAGATGTATTATCTGCCAAACTCTTTTTTCTATCAAAATACGGTTATAGAAGAAAACGAAGGTAATAAAAAAGATATTGGTTTTGTAGGTAGATTAACAAAAGAAAAAGGATTTTATGATTTTATAGAGTTGGCAAAACTGATGCCTGAGTATAGTTTTATTGTGGCTGGCGAGGTTACAGAGGAAATCAAACAAATAGAAATTCCAAATAATTTGAGTTTTGAAGGTTTTTTGGATAAGCAAGGTATGGAAAATTTTTATAATAGATGCAGAGTTATATTGTTTTTAAGTACATGGTATGAGGGTTTTCCAATGGTTTTAGTAGAAAGCCTTTATTACAAGGTACCGATTATTGTCAATAATCTTTCAGTTATGGCAGAGGTGGTAGAAGAAGGGAAAACAGGCTTTGTTATGAAAGAAAAGAACTTTAATTTAATGAAAAACAATATACATCAACTATTTGAAGATAAAATTCTTTATACCTCTATGCGAGAGAATTGTCAAAAAGAATTTGAATCGAAATATAACGTAGATAATTACTATAAAAATCTAATGAAAGATTGTTAAATAATTTTTTCTAGTAAGTATGGCTCATTAGATATATTTGAACGATATAAATAGTTAGATAGAATCCAATATTACGTTTGCTATAATTTTTGATACATTACGTTTACCAAAAATTTTACTACCAATTCTGACCATAGTCGCTCCCTCTTCAACGGCAATGTCCCAATCTCCAGTCATTCCCATAGAAATTTCCTTAAAGTAATCCTTGTCTATGAAGTATTGTTGTTTTAGGTTATCAAAAATATTTTTCAAATTCTTAAATTCCTTACGAGTTTGTTCTCTATCATCAGTAATACTACCTATCCCCATAACTCCACATATTCTGATATTTGCCAATGATTTATACTCTTCGCTTTGTAAAATTTGTTCAACTTCATCCTCACTTAATCCAAATTTGCTATCTTCATTAGAAATATTAATTTCGAAAAGACAGTCTATTGTACGTGAGTATTTTATTGCATATTTGTTTATACTTGAAAGCAGTTTTAGAGAATCCACAGAATGTATCATTGTAACATACTCGGCAATATATTTTACTTTATTATCTTGCAAATGACCAATGAAGTGCCACTCTATATCCTTTGGCAATATGGCTTGTTTTACTTTCATTTCCTGTGCCTTGTTCTCACCAAATATTCTATGACCTACTTGATAAGCTTGCATAATATCATCTGTTGGCTTGGTTTTGCTAACAGCAATAAGAGTAATATCACTTGGTAATAGTTTTCTGATTTGTTCTATATTTTGCTTGATTAGACACATATTTTTAATTTAAATTTATGGTTATGCAAATTTACAACTTTTTTAGAAAATCAAATGATTATTTAAAATTTTTCGTACCTTTGCAATGTGGAAAGGAACACTTTTAATTTTTAGGTGCTAAATATTTGAATGATTATGTATGACCAAATAATTGATAAAGACAATAAGGAGTCTGCATTGAGTGTGAGCAAAGGCAAGGCAAATCCTGTTGTTGTAAATAATAATTTGAAGGTAGTAAAACGAAAGGAACTTTCAATAGATGATTACGTTGAGGGTATCAAGCAAGGTAATCGTACTATACTTTCACGTGCTATTACATTGATAGAAAGTAGTCGTTATGAGCATTCTCTATTAGCACAAAAAGTTATTGAAAAATGTTTGCCATACTCGGGTAATAGCGTTCGTTTGGGAATAACTGGGGTTCCGGGAGTGGGCAAAAGTACGTTTATTGAGGCTTTGGGTAAAATGCTTACAAATGACGGACATAAGATTGCAGTTTTGGCAATAGATCCTTCAAGCATGAAGTCTAAAGGTTCAATACTTGGTGATAAAACACGTATGGAAGAATTGTCGCAAGATAAAAACGCGTTTATACGTCCTTCACCTTCAGCAGGAAGTTTAGGAGGTGTGGCACGTAAGACAAGAGAGATTATAATTTTGTGTGAGGCAGCGGGTTTTGATACAATAATAGTGGAGACAGTAGGAGTGGGACAGAGCGAAGTATTGGCACATAGTATGGTAGATTTCTTTTTACTTTTACAATTGGCAAATGCTGGTGATGAATTGCAAGGTATCAAACGTGGAATTATGGAGATGGCGGATGCAATAGCGGTCAATAAAGCAGAGGGAAATATGAAAGAAATTAGCGAATTAGCAGCCTCGTCTTATCGCAATGCTTTGCATTTATTTCCTATGAATGAAAACGGTTGGATGCCGAGAGTCTATACTTGTTCTGCTTATACAAAAGATGGGATAAAAGAGATTTGGCAAGGTGTTGAGGATTTTGTGAATATGACAAAGCAAAATGGCTATTTTTATAAAAACAGAAATGAACAGAATCTAAGAATTTTGGACGAAAGTATTAAGCAATCTTTGTTGGATAACTTTTATAATAATGAGCAGATTAAAAAGCAAATAGAAGTTGCTAAAGATGATATTTTGGACAATAGGACAAGTGCTTATATAATCGCACAGAATTTAATTGATAATTATTATAAATCGCTATAAATAAAGCAATA
>ONOZ01000261.1 GCA_900319595.1 uncultured Bacteroidales bacterium
AATTGTCGCCCTCAATTATTACATGGTTAGGATATTTTTCGTTATTTGTATCATTGATTATTCGTTTTTTAGTATCCTCCACAATAATAGGCAATTTGTCTTTAAGCATTTGCTCAATATCCTCAACTTTGTTCTCCCATACTAAGCCGTATTTCGTGTTTTCAGAAATCAATTCTATTATTGCCGATTTGTCTTCGTTGTTGATAGCGTCTAACCCTTTTATTAGGTCAATAAGTTTTTGTCTGTCTTTATTTTCTGCCATTTTGTCTGCTTGTTTTTGGACACTTTTTTCTCCTATCCTAACGAAGATAAACAAAAAAGCGGAACTGTTTTTGCTACCCTATTATTGATATTGGTGTCTGCTAAAAAACCTTTCTACTAATAGACACAACACAATTCACGCTAAACACGTGAATCTCTTACTGTCTTATTCTTGTAGAATTCTTTAAAGTTTAGCAGACTTTACATCATAAGAATAAGAGCCAAAAGCTCAAGTTATTTACTTTATACTATATATTCATTTCGTTTTTTCTATTTTTACGGTTGCAAAGTTAAGACTTTTTTCTTTATTATTAAAATTAACCAAAATAAAATGATATTAAAAAAAATTATTCTCGCAATTTAATAAAATAAATAGGCTGATTACTATAATAATCAGCCTATTTATTTTATTAATGTATAATTATACTTTGTAATATTCTTATTGTTTTTTTGCTTTTATGTGATTTACCAATGCAACCAAGTATCCTAATGCAATAAATGCACCCGGAGGCAAAATAAATAGCAACATTCCATCACCAGAGAATAATTTTGCTCCAAAAATACTACCTGCCCCTAAAATTTCTCTAACACTGCCCAAAAGCGTTAGTGCTAAAGTAAATCCTAATCCAATACCTATGCCATCAAACAATGATTCTACTACATTATGTTTAGATGCAAATGCTTCAGCACGTCCTAAAATTACACAATTCACAACAATCAACGGAATAAATATACCTAACGATGAGTCCAGTGCTGGTAAATATGCTTTGATTGCTAATTGCAAAATGGAAACGAATGTAGCAATTACAACAATAAATACAGGTATTCGGACTTTGTCGGGTACTATGTTTTTGATGGCAGATACTACCATATTTGAACACATTAACACAAACATAGAACACAATCCCATTGCCATACCATTTGATGCCGATGTGGTAGTCGCTAATGTAGGACACATACCAAGCAATAATACAAAGATAGGATTATCTTTTATTATACCGTTTATTATTATTTTCATTCCATTCATAATGTTTCCTCCTATTTATTTAGAGATTGTTGAAATGCTTCGTATGCACATTGAACTGCAGTTAAAAAAGCACGTGATGTTATAGTTGATGCGGTTATAGCCTCAATATCTCCACCATCTTTTGTTACTTGAAAGTTGGTAGTCTTTGGATTTTTGCCTCTTATATCACCTTTATCTTTGAACCATTCGTCAGCTTTTGCTCCTAGACCCGGAGTCTCTGCAGTTTCCAATATAGTATAATCTGATATTGTGCCTTCGCGGTTCATTCCTACCATAATTTTGATTCTTCCTCCGTAGCCATCGTTATTGTAGGTCTCTACTGCGGCTCCTACAATCTCACCATTTTTTGTTGCGGGGTAGATTATAAATGCGTCTGCGTATCCATCTAATCTTATTTCTACGGACTCTTCAACTTTTGCTTCTTTATCTGGCAATACATCTTTAATTGCTTGCTCTTTGTTCTTGCTTGCAGTTTCTTCTATCGGTTTTTTTGTCAATGCGTACGCTCCTGCTAACAACGCCGAAGCAATTAAAGCAATGAATGTTAAACTCATTACCATATTTTTTAATGTAGATTCTAACTTTGCCATAATCTTACTTTATTTTTTTATAACCGAATTTATCTGTTTTTACGAATTTGTTAATTAGTGGTGTAACGGCATTCATAATCAATATTGCAAACGAAACACCTTCTGGCATTGGTCCAAAACAACGGAATATTATTGTCAAAAGTCCGCAACCGCAACCAAAAATTAGTTGTCCTTTGTGAGTTACAGGGGAGGTTACCATATCGGTTGCCATAAACACAGCACCTAACATCATACCACCCGCAAACAAATGATATAAAGGATTAACAAATTGTGAGGAGTCTATTAGCCATAGTAATCCTGCAAAAATAAATGCACTACCTAAAAATGCAACAGGTATATGCCACGTGATGATTTTACGCCATACCATATAAATGCCACCAATTATTATAGCCAATGCAGATATTTCTCCAAAAGAACCACCTGTTGCTCCAAAAAATAGAGAACTTAGTGTAGGCAACTCTTTACCTTGAGATATTAAGCTTAATGTTGTTGGTCCTGTTATAGCCTCAGTTATTGGTGAACCAAATAATGGTTGAGGTGTTGGCCATTCACTCAAAGCAACTGCCGTTGGGAAAGATAGGAACATAAATACTCGTCCAACCAAGGCAGGATTGAACGGATTTTTTCCTAAACCTCCAAAAGTCATCTTTCCTACTGCCATAGCAACCAATGCTCCGATTATAACCATCCACAAAGGTACGTTACTCGGAAGATTAAATGCTAACAACATACCTGTGATTACTGCCGAACCATCTAATACTGTGTTTTCTGTTTTTAATAAGTATTTGCCAATTAGCCATTCGAAAAACATACAAGAGGCAACGCTCACGAGAGTTACTAATAAGGCTGAAATACCATAATAATAAATTCCTACTAAAAAAGCAGGCAATAAGGCTATCACCACTCCCCACATTATTTTTTGTGTGGTTTGTGTACTATGTACGTGAGGTGAGCCAGAAATAGTTAGTAATGCCATATTTTTGTCTTTTAATTATTACCTTTTTTTATTTTATTTCCAAATATTCAACTATATTATAAAAAAATAATCATAATAGAGTATCTAAATATTGACGTGCAAAATTACGAAAAATAATTCATTTAAACAAAAAATGTAAATAATAAATTTGAATTTCTTAATTTTAAAAGGTCAAATTCATTGTTTTAGTAAAGTATTATTTGATAGATATAAAAATAAATGTTTTTATTTGCTCGAGTAATGAATAAATTTTATATCTTTGCGGATTGAAGATTTAGGAATAATTTATGAATAATACATACCCTATATATACGGAGAAGAATAATTGTCAGGATTGCTACAAATGTATAAAGGTTTGTCCGGTTAAGGCAATTAAATTTGAAGATTATTCTGCAAGTATTGTACCAAAAAAGTGCATTTGGTGTGGTGCATGTGTAGAAGTGTGTCCTTCAAATGCTAAAAAGGTAAGAAATGATATTGAGAAGGTAATTCGTGCATTGAGAAATAAAGAAAAAATTATTGTTTCCTTAGCACCAAGTTATCTAAGTGAATTTTTTGATATACAAACAGATACATTGATTGCAGCATTTAAGGATGCAGGATTTTATGCGGTAAGTGAAACTGCATTAGGTGCAGAGTTGGTAGCTCTAAAAGCAAAAGAATGGTTTGCAAGTAGAGATAGTGGAGTGTATTTTTCTTCTTGTTGTCCAACCACAGTGCAACTTGTTAGAAAATACTACCCACAACTTGCTGATAGAATCTCGCCTATTGCTTCGCCTGTTGAGGCTCATGCGACTTTTTTAAAACAACATTATCCTGATTACAAGGTTTGTTTTGTTGGACCATGTATTGCTAAAAAAACAGAGTTAGACTATTTAGATAATAAATTAGATTACGTTCTTACATTCAAAGAAATTAGCGAATTGTTTGAGATGTTGGGCGTTGATATGGAGTTTCAAAAACCCAATGAGCAAGACAAGTTCATTCCCATGAAAGCAGGAAATGGCAATTTGTATCCTACAGATGGCGGTATGCTAACCTGTATGATAGAAATCGGAAATAATATAGATGATAACCTATCAAGTATTAAAGAAAACTTGCTTACTGTATCGGGTGTAGAAAATGTTAGAGAGGTGCTAGAGGATGTGGATAAATTTGATAAAGATAAAAAGTATTTTATTGAAATTCTCGGCTGTAGTGGCGGTTGTGTGAATGGACCAGCTACAATTAAAAAGGCATCTTCATTGGTTAAACGCACGCAAGTATTTGACGGTGTTACAGATGCTGAAAACAACACGGCATATAAAGAACTTTTTGCTACAGGTATTGCAACTAATTTCAACAATATAGACACATTTGATAATAAATCTTATACCCAAAAAGACATTGTTGAGATTCTTAAACGAGTAAATAAAGTCAGTGAGGATGATTATTTGAATTGCGGAGGATGTGGATACGATAATTGTAAAGCATTTGGTGAGGCTCTGTTAGATGGTTTGGCAGAAAACGATATGTGCGTGTCTTATATGCGAAGACTTGCAAGAGATAAGACGAATATACTTTTGAAAAAGATGCCTCAGGGTGTTGTTATAGTTGATGAAGATTTGAAAATCATACAAGCAAACGAGAAATTTGCAACTACACTTGGTGAAGAGATGTCGGAACTTTATGCTATTAAACCCGGATTGAAGGGGTTGGATATAACAAAACAACTTACTTTTCATAAATATTTTTCAACTGTACTTAATACTTGTAATGACATATTGGAGCAAGATATTAGAGATGGAAACAATTATTATCGTTTGAGTGTGTTTTCTGTGCAAGACCACCAACAAGTTTGTGGAATCATAGAGAATATGCATGCCCCCGAGGTAAGAAAAGATGTAGTATTAACGCGAACGCAAGACGTAATTAAGCAAAATATGAAAGTTGTTCAACAGATAGCATTCTTACTTGGCGAAAATGCGTCTTACACAGAAAGTATGTTAAACTCTATTGTGGAATCTCATTCAGAGAAAAGTAGTAATGATAACGAACCAATAACATTTGATTTGAATGGCTGAGAATATTTTTGTAGAAGCGGGGAGTTTTCAGTTAAACAAAAGTGGAAATATTGCTTGCGGGGATACAGTCTTGTTACATAAATTTCCGAAAGAGGAACGTTGTATTGCAGTTTTGTCAGATGGTTTGGGTAGTGGAATAAAGGCAAATGTACTCAGTACAATGACGGCGTCAATGGCAATGAACTTCTCAATTAAAAGAGAACCTATTATGCGTACATCTCGCACTATTATGGACGCACTTCCAGTGGATAGAAGACGAAATATTTCTTATTCGACATTCACCATTATTGATATAGACGAAGAAGGAGATACACAGATAATGGAATTTGACAATCCTCCTTCTTTATTAGTCCGTCAGGGTAAGGTTTTACACTTAAACTCACAGACTTTCAAAATAAATGAGAAGATTTTAGGTAACAATTATGAAAGAGTCTTAAAATTATCCGAGATTGCTCTGAAAAAAGGTGATAG
>ONOZ01000098.1 GCA_900319595.1 uncultured Bacteroidales bacterium
CCTATTACTTTAATGTAAGAATTCTGTCCTGCACTTTCTTGCTCCATTGCAGTAGTTATTTGAAGTCCATCGTTATCAAACATATCCTTTTTCTTTTTAAATCCGTTATTACAACCCACAAGTTATTTCAACTTGTAAAATTACTAAAATTATACGTTACAACTACATGTTAATTTGTTTTTTTATACACATCAAACTGTTAATAACTTCTCTTTTCAAGTTTGCTGTGTATTATTTAATTTTATTCTACACTCTCATTCAGTATTCTAATGAAAAAATCACGTATTTTATCAATAAGCCCAGGTTTCTTATTCTTTTCGCCTTTTTCTACTTGCTCTTTATCTTCCTCTTGTGCAATATTTTCCACTTTTGGCTCCTCTATATTATCTTCCAACGGGTTGTTACCTGCAAGTTTTGCCTCATTTTCAAAACCTTTCAACACCAAACCAATTCCTGTTGAATACATTGGGTCTGCACAATCCTTTGCACTATCTCCCAACCACATAGGGTCTGGTTCTCCTACACGTGTCGCTATTCCTGTTATAAATTCCGTGTATTGAGCAATATGTTTCAATTTGCTACCACCTCCTGTCAGTACAATACCTGCAATTAGCATCTTGTCATAAGCATCATTTTTCAATTCGTAATCTACTTGTTGCAGAATCATTTGTACTCTTGCCTTTATTATACCTGACAATAAAAACAAAGTTATCTCACGGCTTTCTCTTCCTTTAAGACCCGGAACTTTAATAACCGTATTTTCCTGTTTTTCAGTTTGAAGGCAATCTCCATAATGAGTCTTTAAAGCCTCCGCTTGATTAAGCATTATACGGAAAGATTCTTTAACGTCATTGGTTATGCTGTTTCCTGCCAACTGTATTACTGCCGTGTGTCTTAAAATACCATCTTTAAAAATTGCCATATCTGTTGTACCGCCTCCAATATCAACCAAACAAATGCCGGCAGTTTTTTCATCACTATTTATCACCGCTTCGCTACTTGCAATAGGTTCCAATATCAAACCTTTCACTTTATAGCCCGCCATAGACACACTTAGGCAAATATTATGCACATTTGTCTCATCCCCACTTATTAAATTATAATTGCATTCTACAGTCTTGCCTATCATTCCTACAGGATCTGCAATACCTGTTTCTCCATCAACAATATAGTCTTGAGGAACAATGTCTATAATGCTCTCTCCCGGTGGCATAGCGATGTTATATTGGTCCTCTAACAACGAATCTACGTCCTCTTGAGTTATAATATGGTCGTCTTCTTTGATAATTTTGGTTCCTCGCAACAAACTGTTTTTGATATTATTGCCAGCAATACCAACATATGCCTCAGTAACCTTTATATTACATTTCTTTTCGGCCTGCTCAACAGCAATCTTTATACTTTCTGCTGTTTTGGTTATAACCTTTACCGCACCATGCTGCACACCTACGGAATTAGTTTTGCCCATGCCGATTATACTAACCTTTCCTTGCGAATCTTTTTGCCCAATAAATACCGCGATTTTGGTAGTTCCAACATCTATACCTACAACAATCTTCCCATTGTCCTGAAACGAAGATTTAGTCCCTTGTTCGTGTAAATTTTCCATACTATATCTATTTTAATTGTTCTCTATTATCTATTTTATTTTTGTTTGTTCACTATCATTTTTCTTACTACACACTACTTGATTATGAAATCTTAAATCTATGTTTTCATAATTTGAACATCCTTGCTTTTTTAGATATAATTCTATAAGGTGTTGCAATTTTTCCAACTCATTTTTCAATTTTCCCTCTTTACCCAATGTTATTGTATAATCACCTTGCAATGGAGTTAGAATCCATGTTTCTTTGAGCTTGTGTATTCCTCCTATCCATTCTTTCAATGTCTGATTTGTACTTATCTCCATCGCTAATTTATAAACTTCATAGCAATTCTTATTTTTCAGAGTGTCAATCGTGTTTTTTGGGTTTTCTTTTATATCACCCGTTACATATAGACATCTGATGGATTCATTCAATTTGTTAGTACGAATTATACTCAAATTCTTATCAATATAGAAATTTTCTTTATTTGTTGTAAATACTCTTGCAATAATAGACTTTTGGACGACAGTTATTCGCAAAATACCAGTTAAAGACACCGACACTGTTGCATGTTCAACAAAATTCTTATTTTCTAAAAACTTCTTAATTTCTTTTGAATCTATCTGATTTCTTTTGTATGCAATAAAATTTCCATATTTACTTAGTAAGTCGGTTTCAATGGAATCTTTTTGTAAAATTATTGTGTTATCGGGATATTGAATAGTCAAATCTACAGCACTAACTTTCGATAAACCTATCAGCAACGGCACTGCTATTGCTATAAGAATAACAGTTACAATAATACCTACTTTTATCAATATCCTTTTATTCATTTACACTATGTTTTAATCTTTAAAAAGTTTTTCAAATTCAGGTACCATGTCGGCAATATCTCCGGCTCCAAAAGTAATCAAAAATTTTGGATTGAGAGCTTGTAACAATGGGAAAATTTGCTCTTTATTTACTAAATATTTATCCATCTTATTTATTTTATGCAGTATAAGGTGCGAATCCACTCCCTCAATAGGTTCTTCTCTTGCTGGATATATCGGCAACAAAATTACTTCGTCTAATTTTTCCAATGCTTTAGCAAACTGCTCTGCTAAATCTCGTGTCCTCGAATAGAGATGAGGTTGGAAAATTCCCGTAAGTTTTTCATTCGGATACATCTGTCGCAAAGAGTCTATGGTAGAAGATATTTCTTGCGGGTGATGTGCGTAATCGTCAATGAATATCCGACCATCTGTTTTCATACGAAAGTCCAATCTCCGCTGCATACCAGAAAAAGTTTTAAGACCATTTCGTAGAATTTCCTCTCTTTGCTTAATATCTACTCCTATATGTTTTAGAGCAAAATTACAAACACACAATGCCGCTATTGCATTTTCCACGTTGTGCATACCCGGATACATCATTTGCATATCATACCATATTCCGTCCTCAAACTTGTAATCAAAATAGTAACAACCCTTGCTTATTCTCAAATTCCATATATAATTATCTGCTTCCATATCACTTAAAGAATATGTATGCAAAGGTGTTGTACTTTGCAAATCTCTTATAAGTTGCTTTTGGTCATTTCTTACTAATAAAAATCCTTCCTTATTCGTCAAACAAGCAAATTGTTCAAAAGCATCGTGTAGGTTTTCATAGGTATGATAAATGTCTAAGTGGTCTTCGTCAATGGCAGTTATCACAGAAGCAAAAGGATTTAACTGTAAAAAACTTCTATCATACTCATCTGCCTCTACAACAACAAACTCAGAATCCTTATTATATATAAAATTGCTGTCTATACTCTTCAAAATTCCACCTAAAAACGCACTACATCCATATTGAGAAGATGAAAGAATATGAGCAATCATTCCACTAGTAGTTGTCTTGCCATGAGAACCCGACACTGCCAAAACTTTCTTTGCTTTCGTTATATTACCCAATGCAACCGAGCGTTTTTCTAATTTAGTACCTAATTGCTTTATATAGTTTAGTTGCTTACTATCATTAGGTATCGCAGGAGTGTAAATACATAAATCTATATCTGTGGGAACATTACTTTCAATATCTTCATAATTGATTTTAACTCCCTCTTTTTCCAACTGCATAGTCAAAGGTGTCTTCGTACGGTCATAACCAAATACCTCATCGCCTTTGATATTCAAATATCGGGCGATAGCACTCATTCCAATTCCTCCAATTCCCAAGAAATAAACTTTCATACTCCCTACGTATTGATATTATATAACACAATTCTTATATATTTTTTATCCAATAATCTTTTTTATTTGTTCATAAATTTTTTCATCGGCATCTTTAATTCCTAATGATAATATATTTGTTCCTAACATCAACATTTTCTGCTCATCATTGATAATTGAATCCAAAGTCTTTACAAATTCGTTTTGTAATTCAGAGTCTTTAATCATAATTGCAGCATTTTTTTCTACTAAAGCCATTGCATTTTTGGTTTGATGGTCTTCTGCAACATTAGGTGAAGGGACAAGAATCGTAGGTTTGCCAACAAGACACAATTCGCTGATACTCAATGCACCTGCTCTCGAAATAATAACATCTGCTATGGAATAAACTTTGTCCATACCAAAAATAAATTCGTGGATTCTAATCAATTCTTTGGCTTTTGCGTTGTTTTCAAACAAAGTTTTTGTCCTATCCATAATTCC
>ONOZ01000154.1 GCA_900319595.1 uncultured Bacteroidales bacterium
AATAATAAGATAAATGTGTCTGACTTATTGGCTGGCGTTTATACTATTAAAGTAAATAACCAAATACAAAAACTTGTAATTGAATAAGATTTGTTAATATTATCTAAACAAAAAAGGAGTCCTAACAATCGGATTCCTTTTTTTATATTTTTAGATATAACAACGTTTTATAATATTAGTAAGTTTTAGAAGAAATTATAAAACCTTAATCTATGCTGTTGTACCATAAAGGTCAAATTCGGTAGCATCTATGATTTTAATATTGTAAAACTCTCCAATTTGCAACGTTGGATTGTCTTCTATCTTTATAAGAACTTCATTATCTACCTCAGGGGAATCGTATTGTGTGCGTCCTATGAAGTATTCACCTTCTTTGCGGTCTATAATTGTTTCAAAGGTTTTGCCTATCTTGTTTTGATTCAAATTAAAGGATATTTCCTGTTGAATCTCAGCCAATTCGTCTAAGCGTCTTTGTTTTTCTTTGCTTGTAATATTGTCTTCTAATTCAGCCGCTTTTGTACCTTCTTCTTTTGAATAAGTAAAGGCACCCATACGGTCAAATTGTATATCCCTAACAAAGTTTTTTAATTCGTCAAATTCAAGTTTTGTTTCATTAGGATAACCCACAATCAAAGTAGTACGAATAGCAATATCTTTTACTTGCAAACGTATATCCTTTATAAGAGAAATAACCTCATTGCTTGTAATATTGCGATTCATAGATTGAAGAATATTATTGTTGATATGTTGCAGGGGCATATCCAAATAATGGCAAATCTTTTCTTGTTCATTCATTAGTTGCAAAACCTCTATTGGAAACTGGTTAGGGTATGAATATTGCAGACGAATCCAATGAATATCTGTTTTGCAAAGTGCTTTGAGTAAATCGTAAAGTCTTCTTTTACCATACAAATCTAAACCATAATAAGAAGTATCCTGTGCAATTAGAATTATCTCCTTTACTCCTTGCTTTATAAGGGATTTTGTCTCATTTACAATATCTTCTATTGGACGGGAAATATGTTGTCCCTTTATCAATGGTATAGCACAAAAAGAACATCTTCTATCGCAACCCTCTGAAATCTTAATATAGGCGTAATGTTTTGCATTGGAGAGTTTTCTTTCTATTTGGTATTTGTTAGATGTCTTGCTTTCAGTTTTAGATACAGACCTTTCTATGTAAGCAATAATCTCCTTGTCTGCCATTATTCCACAAAGCAAATCTATTTCGGGCAATTCCTTTTGTAACTCCGTCTTATATCTTTGTGCTAAACAACCATAAACAATAACTTTGAACTCTTTGTTAGAAGTTTGTCTCAAATTGACAAATTCCAAAATAGTATTTATGCTTTCTTCTTTTGCTTTATCTATAAAACCGCAAGTATTGATTATTACAAAATCAAACAAAGGCTTTTCCATATTAAATTCTACGGAAAAACCTTCGCTAATCAATTTACCTGCAAGAGATTCGCTATCCACAGTATTTTTGGAACAGCCAAGACTTACAAGATTTATTTTCCTTTGTTGCATTAAGATACTTTTATAACTTAATTTTCACTCCCACGTTTAGATTTAGGCGAGACAAGTTTTCGTTATCATTCAAATCTATAGTATTGTCTGCCGATTTGACTTTACTAACACTTCCACCAAGATAGCCAATAGAACCATCAATAGAGAAATACTTATTTAAATAATAACTCGCACCTAAACTAATTCCATATCCTAAGGTAAAACGTTTATAAGTCGTGCTTATAATTTGGTCTGTTAGTATTCCCATTTGATTAGGAGCAGATACTAAACTTCTTTGTGCATTTCTGAAATTAAGAAATCCCAACGTAGCTTTTGCAAAAAATGACCAATGTCCCTTAATCATATTAGTGTGTGCCATATAGGACGGTCCCACGTAAAACAACCAACGGTCGTCAGAAGACGTCCCTATGTTTTTATCGCCAGCGTAATACGAATCAAACGCATTGTACATATTAAACACGACTCCCCACGCCATGTTTTTATGAAAATTGTAGTCGTAATCCAATTTTAAATCCACTCCATGTCGCATTGTGGAATTGTGAGTTGTACTGGCATTATAATTCACAAATGTTGCATCGTGTTTATCACTCAATGAAAACCCATA
>ONOZ01000159.1 GCA_900319595.1 uncultured Bacteroidales bacterium
ATTGTACCATCCATTCACAAGAAACTATTTGCTGATTATCTCCTATGTCAGGTATAGCATCAACGGGGACGGTATTACGAGGAAAAAATCCTGTATTCCAATTGAATGGAGCAGTGTAAATACCTCCAGCAATAATAAAAATAAGAAGTATTGCTGTTACAACTCTATGATAAAGGAAAAATCTAATAATCTTTTTCATATATTAAGAAATGGTGTTTGCCGTATAATAAGTTATACCTTATTGAGTTGTAAAGGTACGATAATAGAATAGGAATGACATTATAAAATATTGTGAAAATTTTATAATATTATATAACAATAGAATAGATGGGTATAATGAAATTTTTAGAATCTTTTTATCATTTTGTCAAAAATATTTATTATCTTTGCACCTCCAAATAAAAGAGAGATAACAGTATAATAAAAATAGCAATATGAAAAGAATTATTTTAGCAATATTAGTAGTAGGCTTGTCAATTAGTCTTTATGCACAAAATGGTATAGGCGGAATTTCTGCAAGTGAGTTAAATAAAATAAAAACAACTTACGAAAAAAACGGAAATAGCAATAAAGCATTAAGCAAAATAGTTGCTAATAATGATATTAGAAAATTGGCTATCAATCCTAATAATAAAATCAATGTAGATGGTGAGTTTTCTAATCGTGTGCCAAACAAAGGTATAACAGACCAAAAACAGAGTGGAAGATGCTGGATGTTTAGTGGATTCAATGTACTTCGTAATAAAATGATACAGGAATATAATTTAGGAGTATTTGAACTTTCTCAAAATTATTTATTTTTTTACGACCAGTTGGAGAAGAGTAATTTATTTCTTTCTTTAATTATCAAACACAAAAACGAGCCTCTAACAAGCAAAGATAATGAATGGCTATTGAAAAACGTATTATCTGACGGTGGAACGTTTTGTGGGGTTGTGGATTTGGTAACAAAATATGGCGTTGTGCCTTCCACGGTTGTCCCAGAAACTTATAATTCTAATAATACTTCAAGAATAGACGATCTTATCACGTTAAAATTGAAAGAATACGCTTTGGAATTACGCAAAATGAAGGGTAATACAGATAATCGCAAAATAGAAATGCTCTCGGAGGTATATAAAATGCTTGTTATGGCATATGGCGAACCTATTACCGAGTTTAGTTATACTTTAAAAGACAAAGACGGCAAAGTTATCTGTAATAATGAGAAATTTACTCCAAAAAGTTTTTATGATAGATTTATTGGCATTGACCTTGTGAATACATATGTAATGCTTATGAATGATCCAACTCGCGAATATTATAAACTTTATGAAATTGAGAACGATAGACACACTATGGACGGACATAACTGGCAGTATATCAATTTGCCAATAGAGGACGTGAAGACTTGTGCTATCAATAGTATAAAAGATTCAACTCTTATGTATTTCTCTTGTGATGTTGGTAAAAGTTTAGATAACGATGCAGGTACTTTGGATTTGAATAATTTTGATTATGAGACATTGTTTGGAGTTAAATTTGGAATGGATAAAAAACAAAGAATAGAAACCTTTGCATCAGGTTCCTCTCACGCAATGACTTTGGTTGCAGTAGATATTGACCCGCTTAGCAACAAACCTACAAAATGGATGGTTGAAAACTCATGGGGGGCAACATCTGGCTATCAAGGGCATTTGATAATGACAGACGAGTGGTTCAATGAATATATGTTCCGTTTGGTTGTTGATAAAAAGTATGTGCCAAAAAATATTTTGGACGTATTGAAACAAAAGCCTACAATGTTACCTCCTTGGGACCCTATGTTCTTGGATGAGTAATATATAGAATATGGTGTGTAAGGTAATGAGTTTTATAACAAAAATATCGGTATTATTTGCTATTGGTTGTTTTACGATAGTTTTTTCATTCGCACAAGAGCCAATGGAAAGTGATATTGTAACGACAGAAACATTAACGGAGAACACCATAGACGAAGAATATGACAGCGAGGCAACAATCATCGAGGCTGAAACCGAAGAGGCTCAGCAATGTGTTGATGTGATAAATAATATTATAGACATTATTGCCGACTTGGAAGAAGCCAATGAAATGATAAGACGTTTTGCGATATACAATATAGATAACTCTATTGTAGAATATGATGAATATGAGCAGAGTGCGATGATTCAAAAATTTGATGTTATAAAGGCAAAAGATAATGAGGATTATGATTTTACTTTTATTCGTCAAACAGTATTCAACGCCAATCGTCAAGCGTGGGATTTCATATACGAGAGAGTTTATAACCAAGATGGCAAACTTATTTTTTTTGTTAGAAAATACAACACCTACAATTCAGGCTGTGCAGAAGTGGCTTTTGAACGCTCAGAATACTATTATTCGCAATATGGTAATTTATCAAAGAAAACTTATGAAATATTTGATTCTAATAACAATGCATTGGAATTAGACGACTGCTGGATGGAGAGAGAACTTTACGAACAAATTACTACTTATCAAGATTTTATAACTAAATACCCATTACCACTATAATGTTACTTGCTATTGACAGAGGAAATACTAAAGATAAGTTTGTAGTTTTTGACGAAAATAAGATTATTTTAGATTCGTCAAACGTGCCAAATGAGAAAAAAAAATTCTTTGTTGAGAAAAATAATTTTTTTCTTGATATTAATGAATTTTTTCTCGTGATTAATAAACTTTTATTACACAATAAGTTAGATTTGACGGAATGTGTATTTTCATCTGTTAAATCTGATGAAGATAATAGAGAATTTGTTTCTATTGCCTCGCAGTACTACAATGTACGACAAATAACTTTTTCTACACCTTTGCCTTTTAAGAATTTGTACAAAAGTGATAGTTTGGGGACAGATAGAATATGTGCAGTGGCAGGAGCAAACTGTCTTTTTGGTACCAATATACTTGTTATAGATGTGGGAACATGTATAACGTTTGATTATTTAAACAACGAAAATTGCTATTTGGGTGGCAGCATTTCGCCATCTTTTAGAATAAAATTTGAGGCTTTACATAATTTTACTGCAAATTTGCCGTTAATTACAAGTATTGATGAAGTGGATTTGATAGGCAATTCTACCAAGGATTGTATTCAGAGCGGTGTTATCAACGGAACGATAAACGAAATAGTGCAGACAATAAATTTGTATAAACAAAAATATAAGGGCGTACGAATAGTAATTACAGGGGGAGATGGGAGATTTGTTTGCAAACATCTATTAGATGGAGTAGAATATGAAGAAAATTTAGTTTTTTGGGGACTGAAAAATATATATGAATATAATGAACAAAAAAATAAGTAAAATATTGGTTGCAATAGTGCTTTTACTTTTATTCTTAGTAGAAAGTCAAAGTGTTTTTTCGCAGTATTCCATAAGTAATCCTTATTCCAAATATGGCTTGGGATTTGAACAGACGAGTATCAATCAAACAAGTGCCTCGATGGGAGGAGTGGGCTATGCATTTGCAAGAAATAATGAAGTAAATATACTTAATCCAGCATCTTATTCTGCAATAGAAAAACAGAGTTTTGTATTTAGTATGGGATTTGATTTTTCTTGGAAAACATTATCAAACAACAACAACTCTTCTGACGCTTTCTTTGGCTCTATATCAAATATTTCGCTTGCCTTTCCTATTTTAGATAGATTAAAAGCGGGTTTGTCGCTTATGCCACTAACAGATATTAACTACAATGCATCAGATACAGTATTGTCGTTTGTCAATCATGTAAAAACTTATCAAGGTAATGGTGGGGTTAATAAATTTACTTTTGGCTTATCATATGATATATTGAAAACTGCAAAAACAAACTTATCTATAGGTGCGAATGCTACATATTATTTTGGTAATATTTATAGAGCAACAAGTATAGATTTCTTAACTCAAGCAGACAGTAATGGCAAGTATTATGATACCATAGGATTTTTGGATAATACTACGGAAACTAACTATAATGTATCTTCATTTGGGTTTGATTTTGGATTATTGTATAGACAAAAACTGAATAATGAGGATGTTATATCATTAGGTGTTGCCTTTACCCCATCGGTCAGACTTAGAGCTGATAGGACTCAAATATTTTATACTTACTACTCATATGCTGCTAAAAAATACTTGCAAGATACTTTGTCATACACCAAAGACAAAACAAAAATAAAGGTACCTATGAAGATAGGTTGTGGTTTGTCATATGAAAAGCCGGACAAGATTTTTGTGGAGGCAGATTTTACTTTTACTAAATGGAGCGATTTTGATATGGATTTACAAAGTAACGCCGAAATGAAAGATAATTTGACGTTCAATATGGGTGCAGAATATATACCTAATATATTCTCTACGCTGTATTATAACAAGATGGCTTATAGATTAGGTTTTCATTACGACAACGGATATATTTTTCTACAGGATAACAGAATTACGGAGTTTGGCATAAGTTTTGGTGTAGCATTACCGATAAAGAAATTAGGAACCAAAGTTAATCTTGGAGCGGAATATGGAAAACGCGGAACTACAGATAATAATCTAATAAGAGAAAACTATTTTCGTATAGGATTGTCATTTTCTGCTAAAGATCGTTGGTTTGTTAAACGGAAATATCAATAAAGAGGAATAAGAAATAATAATATAAATATAATATAAAGAGATGAAAAAGATAACTTTAATATTAACACTTGCATCACTTATGATGTTGGTAACAAAAGGGGTGAATGCACAAAGATTTGGTAATACACCTCAGGACAGTATTGAGTGTTTGACTAACAATACTTTATATAAAGAGTTTTATAAACAAAAGGCCTATGCAGATGCTTATGAGCCTTGGAAAAAAGTTTTGGAGATATGTCCGAAATATCACGTAAATACTTATTTGCAAGGATATAATATTTTGGTAAACATGTACAACTCTGCAGCACCCGCAGACAAGGAAACTTATTTTAATGAAATGTTGGCAATGTTTGACAAATGGGGTGAGTTTGATGGCGAAATATGGAACGCTACTGCAAGAAAGGCAGAGTGGTATGAGAAATGCAAGCCTAATGAAAAAGAAAAAGCATACGACCTTTACAAAGAAGCAAAAGAAATTGCAGATAAAAATAACGCAGTACTTGACCAAGGTTTTTGTGCAAAGTATCTAAAAGCAACTATTGACTATTTGGCAGCAATAAAAGCAAATAACGAGCAAATGGCTGTGTTGTTTGATGTATATGATTACGCATCCGAAACAATGGAACAACTCCTTACACAATCTTCGAATGAATTGGATGAGGCAACTCAAAAAAATGATGCTAAGTTAATGGCAAAATTGCAAAAAGAAGTAAATATGACAAGAAATAATATAGGTATTGTAGAATCGTTGATAGAACCTTTTGCGTCATGTAGTAAAATAGTTCCAATCTATCAAGACCGTTTTGATGCTAACCCTAATGACTTGGAACTTTTGAAGAAGATTACAACCAATATGGAACGAAAGGGTTGTACGAGCGAGGAGTTATTTTTGCAAGCAACTGAAAATTTGCACAAATTGGAACCTACTCCAAAGACCGCATCTCTTATGGGACAAATGCTTATAGGAAGAGGGCAATATGCAGAAGCAGTCCAGTATTTGGAAGAGGCTGAAAAAACAGCACCAGAGATAAGTGTAAAAACGAAGTCTGCACTCGCACTTGCTAATGCATTGATGAAAACAAAGAACTACACCTCGGCACGTGAGGCTGCTAAAAGAGCGGTTGGATATGACAAATCATATGCTGGTAAGGCTTCTGTTTTAATTGCAAGTATGTACTTGGCGACTCCAGGACGTGAAGCTGCTTGGGCTGCATATGATGAATCTGCTCGTGCTAAAAATTTAGACCCTGCTGTTGCAAGTGATGCACAGAAAGTTATGAATGCTGCTCACGGACGTTTCCC
>ONOZ01000103.1 GCA_900319595.1 uncultured Bacteroidales bacterium
GCATTTAATGTTACTAATCACCGACAATAATTTAGTAATCACAAATATAAAAAAAACTATCTCCGTGATTATTTATCCTAAGTAAGATTTCAATATTTTACTACGTGAAGTGTGTTTCAACCTCTTGATTGCCTTTTCTTTTATTTGACGAACACGTTCCCTTGTTAAGTCAAACTTCTCTCCTATTTCGTCCAAAGTCATTGGTGTATAGCCATCTAAACCAAAAAACATCTTCAATATGTCCTGTTCTTTTTGTGTCAAAGTAGATATAGCACGGTTTATCTCTGTTTTTAAACTCTCATACATCAGTTCACTTTCGGGTGTAGTACCGTCATCTGATTTCATAAAGTCATACATCGTGTTTTCGCCGTCATTATCCACGGGTGCGTCCATAGAAGCATGCTTTCCTGCATTACGAAGACTCTCTCTAACCTCAAAATCTGACATATTCAACGATGCAGCAACCTCTTCGTGATTTGGAGTACGCTCAAATTCTTGCTCCAAACGTGCAAACTCTTTGTTTATCTTATTTAACGACCCAATTTTATTTAATGGCAATCTGACAATACGACTTTGCTCGGCCAAGGCTTGCAATATGCTTTGGCGAATCCACCAAACTGCATACGATATAAACTTAAATCCACGAGTTTCATCAAAACGTTGTGCCGCTTTTATTAAACCCACATTACCCTCGTTTATTAAATCGGGCAAACTCATACCTTGATTTTGATATTGTTTAGCAACAGAAACGACAAATCTCAAATTTGCTTTTGTCAATTTGTCCAAAGCCCTTTGATCACCTTGCTTTATACGTTGTGCAAGTTGAACTTCTTCTTCTGGAGTTATCATTTCCAAACGCCCAATCTCTTGAAGGTATTTGTCTAACGATGTAATCTCACGGTTAGTTAATTGTTTAGATATTTTTAATTGCCTCATATTATTTTACAAACATATTTTGTTTTTCTTAATTAATATCTACATTGCCTATTACGTAAAAATTATAAATATGTTTCAATATTAACATAATTTTTTCAAATTATTGCCTATACAAAGTATTTTTTTCTATTTCTTTTCTCACCTCTTCATTCACCAAATAACGAATAGATTGCCCTTGCTTTATCAATTTACGAATATATGATGCAGATATTTCTACCATAGGTGAGTTAATTAAGTGTATGTTTTTGTGTTTATCAAACTTGCTTGACTTACAATTTGCACGGGGATATACATAAATATCAAAATTATTGATAATTTCCTCGTAATCTTTCCATTCATCAAAACGACACAAGTTATCCTGCCCCATTATCAACGAAAACTTAGTATTGATATTGTTTTTTTGCAAATACCTCAATGTATTAATAGTATACGAAGGCTTTTTCATTGTAAATTCGACGCTACTCGCAACAAAATTGTCGTTATCTTGGATAGCAAGTCTCACAAGATGCAAACGCATATTGTCTTCTAATAGTTCTGATTGTTTTTTCAAAGGATTTTGAGGGGATACTATAAACAAAATCCTATCTATATCAGTATTTTGCAAAATATGTTCTGCTACAATCAAGTGTCCAATATGTATAGGATTGAAGCTACCAAAATATAGTCCTACATGTAACCCGTTATTTGTATTTTTGACTGAAAGATTCATATCCTTAAAAAAATTTAATGCAAAACGGCTTGCAAAGTTAATACATTTTTATCTTTATTATTGATAATGAATAGAATTTTTTTTCTAATAATATAGATAAGTGTAAGATATTTGAAGAAAATTTATTGTTTTTCATATTTTTTTACTAACTTTGCACGTTAGAATTTAAAATGCAATAACTCAAATAGTTGATAAGTACATATTAACAAAATAATATAATAGATGAAACAACCACTTGTATCCATAATAACCGTTTGCAAAAATGCCAAAGACTCAATAGAGGCTACAATAAACTCTATTCGTAGTCAGATTTATGAAAATATTGAATATATAATCATTGACGGAGATTCTACGGACGGCACAAAAGAAATTATAGAGCAGAATAGAGATGCTGTAAATAAATTTATTTCTGAGCCTGACAATGGATTATACTACGCAATGAATAAAGGTTTGGATATGGCAACGGGAGAATACGTCTGGTTCCTAAATGCAGGCGATAGAATTCCACATAGTAACACTCTACACAAAATAATGTCCTGTTCTTTCATATTTCAGGATATCTATTATGGACAGACAACTATTATTGATAAAAATGGTAGAACTTTAAAGAAAAGACGACTTAAACCTCCGCAACGATTAACTAGAAATTCTTTTAAATGGGGTATGTTAGTATGTCATCAAGCATTTATTGTCAAACGAAAACTTGTAAAACATTACGATACAAGATATAAGTTTAGTGCTGACTACGACTGGGTACTAAGTGCGATTGAAAAAGCAGATCAAGAACTCATAAGACACTCTTCTCGTACTTATTGTAAGTTTTTGGACGGAGGTATCTCTGCGAAAAATATGACACAATCCAACAAAGAAAGATACCATATTATGATAGAGCATTATGGATTCATACCAGCAACTTTTTATAATTGTTTAATGTTGTTCCGTTTTGCAAAATCGAAAATAATAGGTGAATTATAATTTAAATAATTTGCATATAGGGAATCTCAATTATCTTTACAATCTCCAAACATCAAAAGAAATATACAAATGGCAAAACATAAATTAGCACGATTTGCGGAAAATTTGACTTTTAATAATCTCTTTCAGGTTGGATTTGATGAAATTAAAGACAAAGACTTCTTTTTGAAAGGCAAATGGAGAGAAGAATATTTTAAAAATACGAATCCTATTGTCTTAGAGTTAGGTTGTGGAAAAGGCGACTATACTGTTGGACTTGCAAAGATGAATAAAAATACAAACTATATTGGTATAGACATTAAAGGGGCAAGATTGTGGCGTGGTTGTAAGACAGCCTTTGAGGAAAATATGGCAAATGTGGCTTTTTTACGAACCCATATACAGATGTTGGAAAATTTTTTTGCAAAAGATGAAATTGATGAGATTTGGATTACGTTTCCTGACCCTCAACCTAAAAATGAAAACCGCCGATTGACTTGTCCAAGGTTTTTAGACAGATATGCAAAAGTTTTAAAACCTGAAGGAATACTGCATTTGAAGACAGACAGCAAAGAATTGTTTGAATATACAAACGAAATTTTACAACAAAACGACTGTGGCACAATATTTGCAAGTAGTAATTTATACAAAAGCGACTATGTAGGTGATGCCAAAAGTATTCAAACATTTTACGAAAATATGTTTCTAAATGAGGGTAAAGAAATAACATATATAAAATTTAATTTGAAAAAATAAAATAATAGATAACTAAAAAACATAAGTAACAATGAAAAAGACATTTTTAACGCTAAGTTTGATTCTTTCATCTTTAGTGATGTTTGCACAAAGTGAAGGTGAGATTCTTAATAAGTGGATTGACACTTACAATGAATTGAGTACTTCAAAAAATTACGACGCAATGATAAGCAATTTTGATGCTTGTCGCTCTGAACTTCCTAATTGGGATTACGCTTTTTATTATAAAGGGCTTGCCGAATATAACAAACAGGACTATGCTTCTGCTGTTAAAGATTTGACAACCTTTACCCAAAAAAACGATTCCATTGCCGCTGCATTTATGATGATTGCACAATGTTTTAATGCTTTGTCGCAACCTCAAGATGCATTAACCTACTTGAATACCTACTTACAAAAAGAACCTAATGACAAAGCAGCTTATTTGGAAATGGCAAATTCGCACCGTGCATTGAACCAATATGATGCTTATATTGAAGATTTAAACAAAGTTATCTCTTTGGATGCTCAAAATGAAGGTGCTTACAAGAACCTTGCAACCGCTTACGCTATGCAGAAGAATTATACAGAAGCCGTTACGAGTTTAAGTAAAGTAATTGAGTTAGACGGTAACAATGCAGATCTTTATTATACACGTGCGACTTATAAACTTTCTTCTAAAGATGCTGAACTGATTAAAACTGCTTTGGAAGATTTGAATAAAGCGGAAGAATTGGGTAAAAATGATGTAAAATTCTATAATACAAAGTATAAGTGCTGTGCTATGTTGAAAGATAATGCCTGTGCAATAGAATCTTGCAACAAAATATTAGAGATTAATCCAGAGGATCTAGGAACATTATACAATCGTGCCAATACGTATTATAAGGAAAAGAAATATAAAGAAACTATTGCCGACACAGACAAAATTGTAAACACGGCTGATATAGATGATAAATCAAAATTGAATGCTTTGAAATTACGCTACATGAGTAAAAAAGCCTTGAAAGATGTTGAAGGCTCAAATGCAGACTTGGAATTGATAAACAAAATGAGCGGCAAGTAATAATGCATTGGTAATAAGTCATTCATATAGTAAATAATAATAGGTTGGCACAAAACTTACAAGTACCAACCTATTATTGTTTTATAATGCAAACTTATTTAGTCAAATGATATTCTATAAGTGCATCCATAGGTGCTTTGATTACCTTATTGACAGGCATATTATACCTTTTAGCCACATCTTTGAATACCTCTTGAGCATGAAACCCCACACTACCAACAACATTTATGGGTTCCTTATTGTAATCTGTATATTGAGTAACCTGCATTTTGAAAAAATTATCGAAAGCCTCCTCTATAAGTGAATAACAATAAGGGTGAGTTTGGCGAGATATAGCAAACTTGGCAAAAGATGCCAAATAATAATTCGGAACTTCGCCTTGATACAAACGATTTAAGAAATCAGCCTCTTCTCCTGGATTTTCTTTCCTAAATTCTTCGTGAAGGTCTTTCGGAAATTGCCCGCGTAGATAATTTCTCAAGACAAGTTTGCCAATATTTGTCCCAGCACCTTCATCACACAAGACATAACCTAAAGATGGCAAGTTTTCAGTAATTTTTTTTCCATCATAAAGGCAAGAATTAGAGCCTGTGCCCAAAATAGCAGCCACGCCACTTTTATGACCACAAGTAGCACGTGCCGCACCTAACAAGTCATCTTCAATATGTATGGGAGTCCCTGGTAAATATTGCTTGAAAGCATCTTGCATTTCCTTCTTCTTTTGAGGTGTTGAGCAACCGCTACCGTAGAAATACATTTCCTTGATAGGTTTTACCTCATTATTTGCATACATCTTCGGAAGATTAGGTATAACTTGCTCTTTAATTTCTTTATGTAGGTTTTCTATTGTAATGTTATAAGGATTCATTCCCATAGATTGAAACCTTGTCTGCTCATATTGACTATCTATGTAACACCAATCAACTTTCGTTGAACCACTATCCGCTAATAATAACATAATATTAATAACTATGAAAATAAACAAGAAAGACGAATGCAGAATGACAGGCTTGATAACATATCATCTCGCATTCATCTAACACATTTTTGTTTTTATTTAATAAAGCCTAATTCTCTTAGAGCCTCTTCTATCTTTTGGAATGTCATCTCCATATCGTTATCCAAACCTACAGAATAACGTACCAAGCCTTCGCTCATTCCCATTTTCTTTTGCACGTCCTCTGGTACTTCACTAGACGTTGATTTACCTGAACATGAGAACAACGTACGAAAATAGCCCAATGAAACAGCCAGATAACCAACACCTTTCTGTTGCATTTTCTCCATGAAAGCATTTGCCCTATCTGCAGTCTCTAAATCAATTGCTATCATTCCTCCGTAACCAAACTGCTCATTGAATTGCTCTTTCATCAATTTATGGTCAATATGTTCTTCCAGTCCTGGGTAATTTGCTTTGATCCCTATTGAATTGAATCGTTTAGCAAGATACATTGCGTTCTCAGAATGTTTTTTCATTCTAATATGCAGGTCATACAAATTCTTCAATATAGAAGTAGAACGGAAAGAATCTAAAACAGGCCCAAGCAACATTGCAGTCCCATTATTAACATCAATCAAATTGTTGACGAACTGAGCATCTGCACAAATAGCACCTGCTACGCAGTCATTCTTTCCATTAACGTATTTAGTCATTGAATAAACTACAATATGGGCTCCTAATTTGTATGGAGAGAATATCATAGGCGTAAAAGTGTTATCAACAACCAATTTTGCTCCTGCGTTGTCTGCTATTTTTCTTAACTCACCTATATCAGATATTCTAAGCAAAGGATTGGACATTGTCTCCGTATAAATTACTTTTGTGTTAGGTTTGCAAGCCGCCTTTACCTCTTCAAGATTTGTAGTATCAACAAAAGTAACCTCCACTCCGTATTTAACAATGTAATTCTTTAAAAAGGCGAACGTGCCACCATAAACAGTTTGAGATGCAATGATATGGTCCCCAGCTTTTGCCAATTCCATAAGTGTACATGTGATAGCAGCCATACCAGAACCAGTACACCAAGCGGCCTCTGTACCTTCCATTGCAGCCAATGCCTTACACAACGCCATATTGCTCGGATTCCAATGGCGCGAATAAAGAAAATAGCCTTCCGTTTCGCCATGAAAAGTATCAGTCATTAGCTCACCCTTTGGAAAACAAAATGTTGCTGAATCGTTTATGTTGGGATTGACCCCCTTTTCAGATGATATTTCCTGCACGCTATTAATAGCCATTGCAGGGTCAAATTTTTCTCTTGCCATTTTATATAATTTTATTTTTCATTAACAATTCATTGCTCCACAAACATGAATTACCTGTCCGCTTACATATGAAGATAAATCACTGCCTAAGAAAACTGCAACCTTTGCAACTTCTTCTGGCTGACCTCCGCGTTTCATTGGAATAGTTGCTTCCCATGCTTTACGTGCATCTTCTGGTATTTGAGCAGTCATATCAGTTATAATAAAGCCTGGTGCAATAGCATTGGAACGAATATTCCTTGAACCCAATTCTTTTGCAATGGATTTAGTAAAACCTATAATTCCCGCCTTAGAGGCAGAATAATTTGATTGCCCTGCATTACCAGATACTCCCACAACAGAAGACATATTGATAATTGAACCAGATTTTTGTTTTAACATATACTTCTGAACAGCATGAGTCAGATTGAAAACACTCTTTAGATTGACTGCTATTACAGCATCCCAATCTTTTTCTGCCATACGCATAAGTAAATTATCTTTCGTAATCCCGGCATTATTGACCAATATATCTACTCTGCCAAATTCTTTTACAATTTCATCAACAACTCTTTCGCTGTCCTCAAAAGATGCCGCGTTAGAAGCGTAACCAATTGCTTTTACTCCTAATTCGCACAACTCTTTTTCAGTTTGACACATCACCTCGTCTCTATTCAAATCGGTGAAAGCAACTTGACATCCCTCTTGTGCGTAAAGCATTGCTATTGCCTTACCTATTCCTTTTGATGCACCTGTAATAAGTGCTACTTTATTTTCTAATAATTTCATTTTGCTATTATTTTATATTAATAAATCCTGTTTGTATCTTATTTTTTTAATCACTCATATTATTTTATTTATCACGCTCATTATTTTATTTATCACGCATTTTAATTTTTTCTTTATTCTCATTAATTATATAACCCTTTAACTTTACTTTTTATTGCTATAAAATTCTTTAAATAGTAGGGTTCAAAATATGCAGTATTCTCAAAAACATTATTTTTATACTTTTCAAAAACGAAATCTTTCATATACTTGGCTTGTAAATATATGTCTTTATCCAAAATATATCTACTATGTGTCAATACTTCTTTGCATTTTTCAGCACCATCGCCTGCAAGAATAATTTTTTGAGCTTCAAACCTCTCATATAAATCGCTTTCCACAATATCCGCAGAAACTTCTTTCAATGGATTTAACTTTTCATCATATAAACAAGAATAAACCTCCATTCGTCTTGCGTCAATCATCGGAATATATGCACAATTAGGATATTTTTCTTGCATCGCCTTCGCTAAAATCAGCAATGTATCCACTGCAATTAAAGGTACATTTAACCCAAAAGCAATTCCCTTTCCCATACTCGCACCTATACGCAAACCTGTATATGAACCAGGTCCTCGACTTATTGCAACGGCAGAAAGTTCCTGCATGGAAAAATAAGTATTTTCAAAAACCTTCTGTACAAGAGTCGCAAGCATTTTGGAGTGTGCATTATTTTCTTTACATTCCAAAGAGTTTATACTCACATCTCCTCTCATCAGTGCAACGGAACATACATTAGTTGCAGTTTCTATACATAATATTAACGGCTTTCTATCTTCCACTACGATTTTCCACTATTTACAAAATGCAAAGTTATAAAATATTTTTCACATTTACTATTTGATATGAAAATTTAAACGATATTTTTTATAACTTTGCATTTTGTAAATTTAAAATTCATATATTATTACTATGGGTTGTGCTTGGACTTTGGCTATTATTGTTTTCATATCTACGGGGAAATTCTTCTATGCCGTAATTGCATTCGTTATTGGACTACTTTTGGACGGCAGATCTTCAAAACAGCAAGAAGTAGAAACTCAAAAGAAGATCTCTTTCTTAGATAATCTCCTTATCTTGTTTGCTTTTGTTATGAAAGCCGATGGTAGGGTCAGTAAGATGGAGGTGCAGTATGTTCGTTCGTTTTTAGAGCAGAATTTTGGTACAGATGAAGCAAATAAAAGAATGTTAGAATTGCGAGATTTACTAAAAGACAACACTCTTTCTCTACAGCAGACTTGCACAAATATCAATCGTATTTTGAATTACTCGCAAAAATTAGAGTTTTTGCATTTCCTATTTAAGATTTCGGCAATTGACAGCGATATTTCAAAACAAGAATTAAATGTAATTCACTCAATATCATCTTACTTACATATATCGGCTTGGGATTTCGGCACATTGCAAGCCATGTATTTGAACAATCAAAATCAAGGTGGCTATTCTTCTTATCAATCAACTCAAACACAATTAGAAAACGCTTACAAAATACTGCAAGTAAATCAAGATGCATCTAATGAAGAAATAAAAAAATCTTATAGAAAACTTGTTGTGAAGTATCATCCTGATAAAGTGGCATCATTAGGTGAGCAAATACAAAATCAAGCGAAAGAAAAATTCCAACAAATCAATGCTGCATACGAACTAATTAAGAAAGAAAGGAATTTTAGCTAATGTTTACCGAATACTCTCTTTGGTTTTTACCCCTAATATTAGTTGCTGCAATAGGTTTTGCATATTTTGTTTACTTTTTTAAACAAAACTCTTCAACATCCTTTACAAACGAACAAAAATATATACTATCTGCTTTAAGATTTTTAGGTATTTTTCTGATATTATTCCTATTGATTTCACCGGTTAAACGCATAAAAAATAAGATAATAGAAAAGCCTACCATAGTATTAGCACAAGATAATTCGTATTCAATTGCCAATACCAAATTTTCCGACTATTACAAAACTAAATATATAGATAATTTGGACAAACTAAGCAGAAATTTATCAAAAGATTATAATGTTGTCCGCTTACTGATGGGTAGCAAAACAACCCCTATGAGAAATGAAATAAAATGGAATGACACACTGAAATTCAATGATTTCGCTACCGATATTTCTCACTCTATGGAATTCGTAAGTGAAAACTATTCAGCGGAAAATCTATCTGCTGTTATATTAGCAACTGACGGTATAGTAACACAAGGAAATAATTTTTTGAATTATGCAGATAAATTTTCGTGTCCGATATACACTATTGCAATGGGCGATACTACTATACACAAAGATGTGATGATTTCAGACATTCAATATAATAAGATAGCATTTATTGATACCGACTATCCAATTGAAGTAACCATTAAGGCAGATAAAGCATTGAATGAAAACTCTTCGCTATTTATGACAAAAGATGGCAAAACAACTCAAATAAAATCATTCAATATAGACAACGATTCATATTCTATTACGATGGAATTGAAAGGTACTAGTAAGAAAGCAGGTATAGAAAAAATTAGTTTTTATGTAAGTGAAATTGATGATGAAGGTAATAAAATAAATAATAGAAAAGATATTTTCATTGAGGTATTGGATACAAAGAAAAAAGTATTAATTTTAGCTAATGCACCTCACCCTGACATATCTGCAATAAAGACAGCACTAAGTAATAATCAAAACTATACCATTGATGTAAATATTGCAGGCAATAATCAAAAGAACCCTATGGATTATGATTTGGTTGTACTGCACTGCCTACCTGATAATTCTAGTTCATTTCATATAATAAAGAATTTGCAAAACAAAGGAATTAGTTCACTATTCATTGTAGGACAAGGAACTAACATTCAATTGTTCAACGCATTAAATACGGGAATGAATTTATCTGCAGTTTCCTCCTCAACAAATAATGTTTTGGCAACATATAATCCTGCCTTTTCCTTATTTACCATGTCGGAGAATACTATTAATATTTTAAAAGATTTGCCACCTATTTTGTCAAAGACTGCAAGATATACAGCAACTTCCAATATTCAAACGCTGTTATATCAAAAAATTGGAGCGGTATCAACAACTTATCCTTTAATTGCCTATAACAACGAAGGCAATAGTAAAATAGCATTTATTTTAGGAGAAAACATTTGGAGGTGGCGTTTGCAAAATTATTTAATAAATGAATCTACCGAGCAAGTAGACGAAATAGTTTTGAAGACCGCACAGTTAGTGTCCACGAAAACAGACAAAAATCGTTTTAGGGTAGAACACAAAGATATATATTCGCAAAACGAGAATATCATATTCTTTGCACAGTTTTATAATGAAAACTTTGAATTAATCAATACCCCTGAGGTTTCTTTGCAAATTACTGGTAACAAAATAAATAACACATATACTTTTGGGAAAAATAACAATGCCTATTATCTTAACTTAGGTACGATGGTCGAAGGAGAATATTCTTTTACAGCAAAGACAACATATAATAATAAGGAATATAAACAAAGTAATAGATTCGTAATATCTGCAAACAATTTGGAACTGTCTTCACTTACTGCAAGACATTCTTTGCTTTATACTCTATCTACAAAAACTAATGCACAAATGTTACCAGCCGAAGATATACTTAAACTGGAAGACTTCATAAAACAAAATGGCAATATCAAACCAATAATTCACATAAATCAAGAAAACAAAAAATTCATATCGCTTTGGTGGTATTGGTTATTGATAACACTTTCCTTTGGTAGCGAGTGGCTTTTGCGGAAATACTGGGGGCGTGTATAAAAACAGAAACTATCAAATTTATTATGTGTGTCAATACAATATAGCCATTCCTAACTTGTGCTATCAATTACTTTAATACGATATCCTAAAGAATGTGTATTTGATATAACTATACTATCATCTTGTGACAAGTATTTACGCAAACGAGTTATATATACGTCCATACTTCTTGCAGTTCTATAAGAATCGTTATTCCATATTTCTGTCAAAAGTCTATGTTTAGATACCATTTTCCCCATATTACGACAAAGCATTGACAATATCATATTTTCTTTTTTTGTCAAATGTTGCTCTGTTTCATAGTCATTTATTTTATATGTCAATGATGCTTGTTGAGTATTATATCTATAAATCCCCAATGCAAAAGAGGTTATGTTATTATGTTGCTCGCGTAATTGACTTGCTTTGCTTTGCATATTAGACAAAAGATTACGCATAACCAAAGGTGTTGTCATTGTAAAAAATAGAGGATTTGCCTGCTGTATAATCCGCTTATTTTCTATGGAATTACAAATGAAATAAATAACCACCTTATCATCAAAGTCCAAAATACTATTTGCTATATCCATACTTGCTTGCAATGAATTGTTATCATCAAATAAAGCAAACATTATGGCATTCCCTTTTATATAAAAACGCAAATCTTTTTCTCCGTTAGGAATAAATACATTAAAATACTTTCTTTCAAAATACAAAGTTAGTGCCTTTTGCAAATTCTCTTCACTAAGTTTCAATAATATATTACCTTTCCTAACCCTCGTCATAGTTCAGTAAATGTTTTAGTTATTTTACTTTTCTACATAGTTTGTTTAGCCTAATTTTCTTTAATCCCTTTTGGTCTTTATTCCAAGATAACCAAACAAACGATGCTTTGCCTACAATATGGTCTTCTGGTACAAAACCCCAATAGCGAGAGTCTGCACTATTATGACGATTGTCGCCCATCATCCAATAATAATCCATCCTGAATGTATATGTTGTGGCTTTCTTGCCATTCAATAGCCAAATACCATCTTGTTTTTCCAAGGTATTGCCTTCAAATATACGAATACAGCGACCATAAAGCATTTCGGTTTCGTCATTGAGTTCTATTTCCATACCTTTATTTGGAATAACAACCGAGCCATAATTATCTACATTCCAATTGTATATATCTGAATAAGGGAATAAGTCTCTACTCTTATATCCTTTCATTGCAAGTACAGGTTCTATGCCCTCAATATATTCCATTTGACTAATTTCTTTAATAATTTCCTCACTCAAAGGTAATGTAGGGTAGTTTTTTAAAGTATTTATTTGCTCCTCTGCTATGTTTGCCTGTTGTAAAAATGAACTTATATTAGGCAATTCAGGGTGAAATAAAACTTGGCAATATAGCATTGTATTATCGTCAGCAATCAAAGAGTAATCTCCTTTATTGACACTCATAGGCTGGATATTTATCACATACGGATGATTCTTTAAGGTCTGTATCTGCTGTTTAGTCAGATTCATATAGCAATACATTCCCATCATTTGCATATCTTCTTTACTTACCCCAATATTGAGCAATTCTTTTTCATTAAAGAAATAACCGTCCTTTATCTTTACGTAATACGTTAGTTGAAAGTCTTTTGGAGACTCTTGTTTTTGACCGTTGATATACACTATACCATCTTCTATTTTCAATGTTTCACCTGGAAGTCCTATACAACGTTTAATAAAATTCTCTCTTTTATCTACAGGACGTGCAATAATATCTCCAAATCTTCCCTTATCGCTCCAAACATTCTCTCTGCCATACTCTCTAACTAATGAATAATAACTTTGGTTGCTCTGATATACGGTAGAAAGTGTATCACCATCTGGAAAATTAAACACAACAGCATCTCCTCTTTGGATTTGACCAAAACCAGGTAGCCTATGATAAGGTAGTTTTAGCCATTCCACATAAGATTTTGTATTCAAAATTGGAATAGTATGGTGAGTTAAAGGGACTGATAGTGGGGTCATCGGAACACGTGGCCCATACGCCATTTTACTAACAAACAAAAAGTCGCCAACCAATAAACTTTTTTCCATAGAAGATGATGGTATTTTATATGCTTCAAAAAACATACTTCTAATTATAGTAGCGGCAATAACAGCAAATATAATCGCATCTGCCCAATCTCTAACTGCTCCAACCTTTATTTCCCCTGCATCTTTAGGATGTGTATATACATCTTTATTAAAGCCCATTAGTGGCAACATCACCCAAGGCACCAAAGCAACAAGTACCTGAAAGCCAAGCCCTCTGTGATTAAAACATTTAGCAAATTCTATAAAAATAAGAATTATTACAAAGACATTGATAAAAGGTATTAGCATATAAATAAACCACCAAAACGATTTATCAATAATCTTTATGGCTACCCAGATATTATAAAACGGAATAAGGGCTTTACAACCCATATGACCCGCTTTTCTAAATATTTTCCACAATCCTACAAATACCAAAATAGTTTGTATTGCAAATATCAATAAATATGTATCCATTTTCGTTTATGCTATTAGAAAATTATCAATTTAAGGTGCAAATTTACGAAAAAACAAAATACAAAAAAATATTTTTACATTATTTGTACGAAATTACATTTTTTTGTATTAAATTTGCATTGCAAAATTGACAAATTTTACCTAAAAGAAAAAAGACGACAAATAAAAAAATTATTTATTGAGAATATTTTGCTAAATTCAGAAAAGAATTTACTAATCACGAGAAAGAATTGAAATGCTTAAAATCATATAAAAATAAGGATTAAAAACACTATAAATTTATAACAAAATATGAAAAAATCTTTCATTATTATTGCCACATTACTAATAAGCATTGTAGCAATGGGACAAGACCAAGAGTCAAAAACTACAAAGAAAATGATGCAACTAATGTGGATGATAGATAATTTCTATGTAGATACCACAAACCTACCTAATATTACTGAAAAGGGAGTAGAGACTATGCTTAAAGAACTTGACCCTCACTCAGCATACATTGCCAAAAAGGACGTTCAAGCAGCCAACGAACCTTTACAAGGAAATATTATTGGTATAGGTGTAACTTATCAACTAATGAATGATACTATTCACATTATAGATGTAGTTGCTGACGGACCAAGTGAAAAGGTTGGTATGTTTCCCGGAGATAAAATAATAAAAGTTGATGACACCATAGCAACAGGTAAAGAAATCAATCAGGATTGGGTAATCAAACATTTGAGAGGCAAAAAAGGGACAAAA
>ONOZ01000054.1 GCA_900319595.1 uncultured Bacteroidales bacterium
TTATACTTCAAAAATATGGTTGCTGGTGCTTTATTCATCATATTAGGTGCGATATTTGATTTTTTCGATGGTATGACAGCACGACTATTGCATGTATCTTCGCCGATAGGTAAAGAATTGGATTCTTTGAGTGATGTAGTTACTTTTGGCGTTGCTCCCTCTATGATAGCCATGTCGTTAATGTTGGAAGTAAAAGACAGCATATTGGCTGCAATTCCTCTACTTATGGCTCTATTCTCTTCTTATCGTTTAGCAAAGTTTAACTTGGATACACGCCAAACTGAAAATTTCATAGGCTTAGCAACTCCTGCTAATGCGTTTTTTTGGTTAAGTATTCCTTTGATAAGTTTGCAAGAAAGGTTTTCGCATATTTATGAAATAATGTCCTGCTCGTATTTTATAATTCCAATGGCTATTGTTATGAGTTTGCTTTTGGTTGCAGAGATTCCGATGTTCTCACTAAAATTTCATAATTTCAAATGGGCAGATAATAAAATACGATTCATATTTTTAGGATTAAGTTTAATATTATTAGCAGTCTTGCAATTTGTCGCAATACCTATTATAATAATATTGTATATCATTTTGTCAATAATTAACAATATAATAAACAAATAAGAAAATGAAATATCAAGTTCAAATTAACATTATGCCTTTGAAGGCTTTATTAGATCCACAAGGCAAAGCAGTTACTTCTTCTATGAAAAACATTGGCATAAATACGATAGAAAACATTCGTATAGGCAAACACATAACCTTAGAAGTAGAGGCAGCAAGCGAAGATGAGGCAAGAAAAACTGTAGAAAAGGCTTGTAACGAATTGTTACACAATCCGATTATGGAAAGTTACGAAATAAATTTCATTTAGCAGATAATAGTTAGAATGTAACATATATTATCTAACCTATGTGTTACATTCTACGTGCTAAGTGCTACATCATCTATGGTAAAGGACATTTCAATAGAAGAATATGACTATTTGCTACCCGATAGTCAAATAGCAAAATACCCTTTGCAACAAAGAGATAAAGCAAGGTTGCTATACTTTGACGGCAAACGGATAAAAGATGAAATATTTTCTGATTTGCCTAAACTTTTAGACGAGAACTATCTACTTGTCTTTAATGATACTAAGGTGGTAATGGCACGTCTATTTTTTAGAAAGGCAACAGGTTCCATTATTGAAGTGTTTTGTTTAGAGCCTATTGCTCCTAATGATTTTCAACTCTCATTTTCGCAAACTCAAACTACTACTTGGAAGTGTCTAATTGGCAATAACAAAAAGTGGAAAGAGGGGACACTCTCGCAAACTAAGGAGATAAACGGACAAAGCGTAACTTTAACCGCCAAAAGAAAAGAACCAATAAAAGAAAGTTGGATTATAGAATTTTCCTGGGACAAAGGATTGTCATTTGCTGAGGTAATGCAAAATTTTGGTGTGATTCCTCTACCACCATATCTAAATAGAGAAAGCAAAGAAAGCGACAAAACGGATTACCAAACCATATATGCTCATTTTGATGGTTCAGTGGCTGCACCAACTGCAGGATTGCATTTCACAGATACAACATTTGCAGACTTGAAAACCAAAAACATCAAAACTGACTTCGTAACCTTACATGTCGGAGCGGGGACTTTTAAGCCCGTTACTACAGAAAAGATTGGCGACCATGCAATGCATACCGAGAAAATCACAATTCCCCAATCTGTTGTAACAAATCTTTTATCTTATATCTATAAAGAAACTATATGTGTTGGCACAACGTCCGTTAGAACCATAGAATCATTGTATTGGTATGGCGTCAAACTTATTGAGAGTAACTTTTCTCAAACGGAAGTTGACATAAAACAATGGTACTCTTACGAATCGCATAAAGAAATTTCCACTTTAGAATCCTTAACTGCCATATTAGAGTATATGGATAAGGAAAAAATAGAATATTTAGTCGGACAAACGCAATTGATTATAGCACCATCATACAGGTATCGCATGGTAAAAGGCATGATTACGAATTTTCATCAACCAAGAAGTACTTTATTATTGTTAGTCTCGGCAATGATAGGTGAAGGTTGGCAAAAAGTTTATAGCCATGCCTTAAAAGAAAATTATCGCTTCCTTTCCTATGGTGATTGTTGCCTGTTTAAAGTTTAGAAAATACTTTTTATCCATAGAATTATTAAAATTTTTTGTACATTTGCACCCTTAAATTTAGTGAAATATGAAAAAAATAGCAATTTTACTAATAGTGGTAGTCTTATATAGTATATGCTTACAAGCGAATGCCCAATCAGAAAAAAGACTTCGCATTCGCATCTTTTCAACTAACAACATAACTCAAGCAAATATTGTCGCATCGTTCGGAAGTTATGTCTTAGATGACAATACTCAGATAAAAAAACAAGATAAAGTCAATTTGGCAGTTGATAATGGTAAAGTAAAAGTGTCAATAGGCGATAAGGTGTTGTATAGTAAAGATAGCGTTCGCCTAAGTTCGCAGGATTTGAAATGTTTTTTACAAATAATCCCAGCAAATGCAAAAATGAGGCGTTATGATAATGATTTGATTGTCAAATTATCAAAAGACAAAAAAACTTTGCTACTAATCAATGATATAACTGAAGATAACTATTTGGCAGGTGTAGTGCAGAGTGAAGCAGGTGGGGCAAGCGATAACGTGGAGTTCTTTAAGGTTCAAGCAATCTGCTGTCGTAGCTACATGAATAGGTTCCGCGACAAACACATCAAAGAAGGCTACAATCTATGCGATGATGTCAATTGTCAGGTTTATCTATCTCGTGCCAACAAGAGTCAATGCATTGAAGGGACATCACAAACTCATGGAGAGATTATTGTAGATGAGGACGACAAAATAATAGAGACTTTGTTCCATTCTAATAGTGGCGGACAGACTGCTAACAGTGAGGACGTATGGGGCAATAAGATTCCGTATTTACGCAGTGTTGTGGATTCGTTTTCAATAGGTAAGCCAAATTATCAATGGGAAAAAGAAATAAAAGAAAAAGATTGGCTGAATTATTTCAAAAGTAAAGGAATTGATATTAAAGATTATAACACCAAACAGGAACTTCTGAATTTTTCTCAAGCAGATGGTCGCAAGGCTAAGTTATTTGGTATTCCTCTTACACAAATTCGCAAAGATTTTAAGTTGAAAAGCACATTTTTTGATGTAGTCCCATGGGGTAGCAACGTAAAACTGAAAGGCAAAGGCTATGGTCATGGTGTTGGTATGAGTCAAGAGGGTGCTGTCAATATGTGTGAAGAGGGTTATGAATATTGGGAGGTGATTGAGCATTATTATCAAGGTGTAAAAATCAAAAATATAAACGAGCAGTAGAAGTTGCCTTGTGTCGATTTGTTAATACACGACGAAAATACTAAAATAAATTTTTGTAAATATATAAAATTTTATTATCTTTGCATTTTCAAATCAAAAATATCATATATGAACTATAATAATTCACAATTAGAGAAAAAAGATTCATCGCTTGTTCCGATGATTTCTGTTACCGTTCTGTTTTTTATGTGGGGTTTTATCACATCTTTAAATGATGTTCTGATACCTTTTTTAAAAGACGTTTATTCTTTAAGTCATTTCAAGGCAAATATAGTACAGTTTGCATTTTTTGGTGCTTATTTTGTCTGTGCCCTTATATTTTATATGTTTGCACGTATAGGAAAAGACCCTATAACAAAGATGGGGTACAAAAATACACTTGTTATAGGTTTGGTTATCGCTGCCGTTGCTTGTTTTTTATTCGCTATGACGGCTAAAGCAAATCTTTCTTTTTCCATTTTTCTAATTACGCTCTTTTTGTTAGGTATTGGTTTGACGTTTTTGCAAATTGCGGCGAATCCTTTTGTGTCTATCATTGGAGATAGAGAAACCGCATCTTCAAGGCTGAATTTGACTCAGGCTTTCAATAGTTTAGGAACAACCTTAGGACCAGCACTTGGCGGATATTTCGTATTCAACTACTTCGCAAAAGAATCTACGGGGACTGATGCTGTGTTTATACCGTATTTATTCCTTGCCTGCTTGTTAATTGCAGTAACCGTATTCATTTATACTTCAAAAATCTCTTACACACAAGAAGATGAGGGTATAAGTAACGCAAAGGAGAGCATCTTTCAAAAACCTTACGTGCTGTTAGGAGCGTTGGGTATATTCTTCTATGTAGGTGCAGAGGTGGCAATAGGTAGTAACTTCGTTTCTTATATGAAAGAGATGTTAGGAAAACCGGAGAATGTGGCTTCTGCCTTTTTGAGTTATTATTGGGGAGGTGCCATGATAGGCAGATTTCTTGGTGCAGTGTCATTATCAAACGCTAAGCAATCTTCCAAACTGATTTATATGATATTATTGGCAATTGCATCATTCGTTATTATATTCCTTGTAAATTATTCATTACATGGCTTGGTATTTCATCAAGTTTGGTTCTTTATAGTGTTTATCGTTTTGAATTTCATATTTTTCTATTTAGGTAAAGGCAAGCCTGCGTTGAGTTTAAGTATTTTTGCGATGGTTAATTTAGGACTTATCATTTCTTCTTTCATTGCTACTCCAACGGTTGCGGTTTGGTGTGTGTTGGCAATAGGTCTTTTCAATTCTATTATGTGGGGTAACGTCTTTACTTTAGCTATTGATGGGTTAGGTTCTCAAACAGCATCGGCTTCTTCACTATTAGTTATGGCTATTGTAGGTGGTGCGTTATTACCTCCTTTGCAAGGTTTATTAGCAGATGTTATTGGCATAAAATATTCGTTTATCATTCCAATGATTTCTTATATTTATCTATGTTTTTACGGATTGAGCGGGTACAAAATAGGTAAGAAATAATACTATTTACGTCTTAGAGACTTTAAGTATGCTTTCTGCTCGTCAGTTATTCTATAACTCTCTATGGATTTCTGAATAGTTTTATTGTGAGTCCATTTCTCAAGTTGGTTATTTTGCAAAATAATTATTGTTTGCTCATATTGCTTTGCCAATGATGTTGCAAAAAACCACGCTTGCATCATTTTAATATAATATTCTTCTCTTTTGATACCTGCAACTAGCAATAAATACTTTTCTTTAAAGTTTTCGTCCAAATAATGTTGCATAAGCATTCCTATAGCAAACCTCATAGTGTATTCTTTTTTGCTTTTCAACCATTTTTTGATGTTTACCAATAGTTTGTCCGTATTTTTATGGAAACATTTTGGAGAAAGTCCATCGCATATTGCCCAGTTATCTATGTAAGGCAAAAACCTTTCTACCTCTTTTATGCAAATACTAAAATCTTTTATATTATTGACAATACAACTATGCAAAGCATTTTCCTCTAAATAAGTATGAGGCAAATTATTCAAAAAATCGCTATACACCCCTGCTTTAATAATCTGTTTTGCATAGTTCTTCAAAGCAGGAGCCCGCACACCTATTATTGTTTGTTTTGAAATATTTGGAATTAACTTTGCTTGAAAATCCCTATATTTCAAATCCTGTAAGGCGAATAAATCTTGCTCAATTTTATCCTTTTTATTCATACTCCCACTTATGTTCTCGTGCAAAGGTAATAAAAAAAACTTTACTTTTCTTTTAATTTCATTATTTTTTTTCGTACCTTTGCAGAATTAAATATATAAATATATAAAATACATCAAATTATGAAAAAATTATTTTTATTGTTGATTTTGTCTTTGGGTCTTATGAGTATTCCACAAGCCCAAGTATTAAACAAATTAAAAAATGCCGCAAAGAAAACTGTAGAAAAGACAGTAGAGGCGGTAGACAAAGCGGTAAGCAACTCTGTAGAAACGACAAAGGAAGAAGTTGCACCAACTACAAACAACACAAATTCTAATCCTATTAGTAGCATAAATATAGGGAATGGTAAAACCTACTATGTTTGTAGTTCAACAGGAAGTAATCGTAATGATGGAAGTAAGTCCTCCCCTTTCAAAAATATACAGAAGGCTTTGGACGTTGCTTCGGAAGGTTCTACAATCTTAGTTGCAGAAGGTAATTATTATGGACTTCTAAATAGTGGGAATATCGTTATTACAAAGCCTGTAACCCTTATAGGTGGTTATAGTTCAGATTTCTCTAAACGAGATGTATTGACGTACAAAACTATGATACAACCAACTTTACTATCTAACGGATCTGCTAAAGGTGGTGGTACAATACAGTTAAAAAGTATTGTTGCTCCTAATGATAAGGTTGTTATAGATGGTTTTATTATAGATAGAGGAAACTCTATTGCCTATAACAAAGATGGTAAAGGCAAACCGCAAGGAGTGGAGAGTCCTATGATGTGTCCAATTGGTGCTGCAGGCATAGGTGGTGATAATTTTGCAGAAACAGGATTAACAACGGAAACTTCTGCTATTTATTTTGAAGGTTATCAAGGCGTTGTTAATAATGTACAACTTATAGTTAGAAACTGTACGTTTGCAAATTTACCTAATTTTGCTCTTGTTGGTATAGCAAAAGCACCTATAACAATGGAAAATAACATATTTGTAAATGTAAGAATGGCTATTTTACATATCACGGGAGGAGATAAGGATAAATGTATCCCTATTACATTTAGAAATAATACGGTATTATTTGTTTGGACTCGTAAGAACGACCTTGACGAAATGGATATGGGATTTGGTTTCCGTATGACACCAGGAACATCGAATATTTTAGAAAACAATATCTTTGCTTGCTGTGCATCTTCTGCTATAGATCGTTTGCACGTAGATAGTAATAAGGATAGAGAGGCACAAAGAAAAGATGTGGTTAAAAACAATATATTCTTCCTTAATCGTTTAAGCGATTTAGCATTGCCTGGCGGAGGTAAGTTTTTAAGAGTAAGAGCAGAGGATTTTGACGATGTAGAGCAATTAGCAACAGTTTCTAATAATAGAACTCTATCTGACCCTAAAATATTTAATAATAAAATAAATATGGAATATTTGCAGGGATTTATAAATATGAAAGCCTCTACCAATGTGTCGGTAGATTATAATAGCACTGCAAATCAATTCAGGTCTGCATTTGGTATGAATATACAAGGTACTGGTTCTACGACAACAACTATGTTTGCTAATAGATATCCTTGGCAAGAAGCATTAAAATTGTTTGGAGCAGTACAAGGCTGTGGAGCACAGGTAATAAGGAATTAAGATTTAATGTCAATGCACAAGACAGATATTTTAATGAAATTTTTCTATAAAATTCTGTTATACAATTTAATCTGAAAAAACTATATCCTTATGTTGCTTAGTCAGTTTAGTGAATTGTCCCAATCTTTATAAATGACATCGTAACCCTGAGCCCTAATCATCTGTTCCATTGCCTTAGGGTTACGATCGTCGTTGATATGGAACTGCTCTAATTCTACATCGGGGTGAGCATATCCGCCCGGGTCTGTACGAGAGCCTGCACTAACAGAGGTAACTCCCAATGTAATGAAATGGTCTCTCATATTGCGAGTTTCTCTTGTACTCATACTAATCTCAACGTCATTATCAAAAATACGGAACGCCCACAATGCCTGTGCAAATTGCTTTTCGCTCATAAGAAAGTTGGGTTGATAGCCCCCAGCGGCGGGACGCATACGAGGAAATGATAGACTATATTTTGTTTTCCAATAATTTTTAGTCATAAATCTCAAATGCATAGCCAAATATACCATTTCCGTTCGCCACTCTTCCAAACCAATCAACGCTCCCATACCAATACGATGCATTCCTGCCTGTGCTATTCTTTCAGGTGTAGAAAGACGATGATAATAATTTGATTTCATTCCTTTGGGGTGGTAGATTTTGTAACGTTGTTCGTTATAAGTTTCTTGATATATATATACACTATTGCAACCTGCCTGAGCCATACGCTTATACTCCTCAACTTTCATCGGATATACCTCCAAATTTACCGCAGCAAAGTGTTCTTTACACAGTTTTATAGCATGCTCAATATAATCTGCTCCCGTAATTTTAGGATATTCGCCCGTAAGTAACAAAACATTATCATAGCCCATCTGCTTTATAATTCTAACTTCTTCCAATATCTCTTCATCATTCAAAGTCTTGCGAGCAATATCGTTGTTATGATTAAAGCCACAATATATGCAATGATTGCTACATTCATTGGATAAATACATCGGTATATACAACAAGATAACTTTACCAAAGCGTTTTTGCGTCAATTTCCTTGACATCATAGCCATTTGTTCCAAGTAATTTGCTCCCGCAGGCGAAATTAAGGCTTTGAAATCCTCTATGTTAAGAGTTTCTTTACTTAAAGCACGTCTAACATCGGCGTCAGTTTTAGCATAAATAGACTTAGTAACATCGTCCCATTGCAAATCCTTTATAGTATCATAGAATTCCATAGTTTCTCTTTTCATATTATGTAACAGGATTGCAAAGTTAAGACTTTTTTATCATTTTTTAGTTAATAATCTTTTGTATTTTCAAAAAAGTTTTGTAACTTTGCAAAAAGAAGAAATCGCTTGAAAAATAATGATTTAGAAGAAAGTGGAATAATCAGCGTGATTAGTGAATTTTTTACGGAGAAAAATAAATTTTTCAGCGTGATTACCAAACTAATAAGTGTATAGTAAAAAATCAGACTAAAAAACACTAAAAAAATACTGAATTTCTATTCACATCTTATGCGTTTGTAATAGATAATTATTTTATATAAATTTTTGGTTTTCTTTATCCAAGCGTTTCAATTATCGTTTGGCAAATAAACTCAGAGGTATTGCCATTACCAAATAGTGTCTCTCGCTGCTTACAAAACTCTTCGGTATTCTTTTTTGGCATATTGAGGAATTGAGTAAATGCATCTGTAATTTTATTTATATCTGCATCAGCAGTAATTGCCATTTTGTGTTCTACAATCTCCACCCATTCTGTTTGCGGACGCAATATAATACAAGGTTTTTGCAGGAAATATGCTTCCTTTTGTACTCCTCCACTATCGGTTATTATCATTTGCGAATTATTTTCCAAACATATCATTTCCAAATAAGAAGCGGGGGGAATAATTTGTATGTTTGGATTTTCGTTTATCTGTTTTAATAGATTTGCAGATAACATTTGTGGCATCATCTTCTTTGTCCGCGGATGCAAAGGTAAGATAATTTTTTTGTATTTAGCAATCTCTACTATGGAAGTGAATATATTGGATAATCTTTGCTTATCGTCTGTATTTGAGTTGCGGTGAATGGTGCATAATATATAGTTGTCATTGGTTTTATTATAAGGTGTAGATTGTTGATAAGTTTGTTTTGAAAAATACAATGTATTGTCCAACATAATATCTCCGCAAAGATACACATTAGGGTTGTTGAAATCTGGGCGATTAGTAATGGTCTCTGCAAATCCCTCGTGCATTAAATTATCATAACCTGCCTTGGTTGGACAGAAAAGAAGAGTGGAAACATTATCGGCTGTAATCCTATTGATTTCTTCGGGCATACGTTTATCAAAAGAACGCAATCCCGCCTCTATATGCACAACAGGAATATGTATTTTGCTCGCCGCTATTGCACCTGCAAGAGTTGAATTAGTATCTCCATAAATTACCAAAGCCTCAGGTTGTTCTTTTTGCAAGATATCCTCTATTCCCTCTATCATTTTAGCCGTTTGTTTGCCGTGTGATAGACTCCCAACGCCTAAATTGTATTTTTCTTTTGGTATCTGCAATTCAGAGAAAAACACTTGGCTCATATTTTCATCATAGTGCTGTCCTGTATGTACGATAATCTCTTCTATTTTGTCTGAAAACTTATTTTGTATTTTTCGCGACAATGCAGAGGCTTTTATTATTTGAGGTCTTGCTCCTATAACGGTAACTATTTTCATAAACTTATCAATTCTTTGTAAAACTCCTCGGCAATAATATCCCTATTAAAGTTGTCTTTTGCATATTTCAGTCCATTATCGCCCATTTGTCTTGCAAGGTTTTTGTCATTATACAAAATTAAAATATTTTTTGCCAAATCGTTATAATCCTCAGGTATAAAACTTAATCCACACTTGCCTTCATCAATAAATAATGTCTTTGCCTCTCCTTCAACTCCCAATAAAATAGGTTTTTTCAACGCTAAGTTCTCAAAGATTTTGGAAGGAATTGCTCCTTTAAACAAATCTAATCGTTTCAAAGGAATTATTGCAGCGTCAGTTTGAGTTATGATGGCTTGCATCTGACTTTTGACTACAGCGTCATAGAAAAAGACATTGTCAAGTTGCATTTGTGCTCTCATTTGTAGTAAGTTAGATTTTTCAGGACCATTGCCTAACAAAACAAATTTAATATCTTTTATGTCTTTAAGAATTTGTGCTGCTTTCAAAATAACTTCTAATCCTTGAGCATGCCCTATAATTCCACCATAAAACAATATAAAATCATTATCTTCAAAGCCTTTATCTTTACGAAAAGTACTTGTTGAAACTTTATTTATATCATAAAAATTTATATCTACGCCATTTTTCAACCAATATACTTTTTTATTTGGAAATCTGTCTTTTATATTGGTGCAAATACCTTGTGTTTGCCCGCTTATAAGTACAGATTTTTTATAGCAAAATTCTTCTAACTTTGTTGCCAAATTTAAAAGTAACTTATTATGAATAATATCTAATTTCTCTGCACTTTCTGGCCACAAATCTGAAACATTAAAAATCAATTTCGCTTTCTTTACTTTGCTTAAAATATATGCTGTTATCCCTAAAAATAAAGGAGGTGATTCTACCATAAGCACATCCTTTTTCTCTACTTTCAGAAGACCAAACCATAAAGAAGAAATTACAAATGAAAAATAATTTAATAATCTTTGCACAATTCCTTTATCCTGCGAGACATATATCCATGTGCGTTTAACACTTATGTCTCCTATACTCTCCTGCACATATCTTTTGCCCTTGTATTCTTTGTGTATTTCCATTTGTGGATAGTTTGGCATAGCAGTTAATACTTCCACATCAATACCTTTGGCTTGTAATCTTTGTGCCAATTCAAACAATCGGTTTTGAGGAGCTCCTACTTCGGGAGGAAAATATTGTGTAAGAATCAAAAGTTTCATTGTTTGGTTACTCTCGTTTTTTGAAAAATATCATATCCAAAAGCAATATTAGTATCAATGTAACTATACTACTTATAAATGTTCTTGCAAGTATTTGCAATATTTCAGATAGAGCAAATATTTCTATAACAAAATACAAAAAGTGATGAATTAGAATTATACTTGCCACAAATAGAGTAAAATCTTTAAAACCTAAACAAGATAATGATGGACGTTTATATATTGTGTTGTCCATCGGCGAAGAGAATGCGTTCAAAAGTGCAGGACGTATAAAACCAATAAAAGTGCAAACACAAGCATTAGTACCAACGTCCATAGAAAAAACATCTATACACACACCAAGCAAAAATGCCGAAAGCATCACTAACCATTTTGGAGTAGAAATAGGCAACATTATAATAAACCAAATATATAGCATGGGATTAACGAACCCCAAAAAATTTATGTTATCAAGTAAAAATACCTGACAAAAAACTAAAACGACAAACTGAATTATACTTACTATTATATCTTTGATCATTTGTTATCCTCCTTATTCGGGTATATTTTCCAATAATTCGTCTTGCTCTATTTTAAAGAAATTTTTGATAACATACACATCTTCCAATTTATTGTAATCTGTTGAGAAGTTTATATCTACGTTGTAAAAGCCCGTTCCTGCATCTTTTGTAAAATTGCGTACAGTCCCAACAACAACTCCCTCCGGAAAATCAACCGAAAAGCCACTTGTTACAATCGTATCACCTTTTTTTATTGCAATACTTGATGGCATATCTATAATTTGTCCAATAGAATAATTTAGTCCATTCCATACTAATGTGCCTGTTGTTTTGGTGCGATTGTTTCTTACATTTAATTTAGAATCTTGATGCAATACGCTCATTACAAGCGAAAAATTATTTGTCGTTTTCACAACCACTCCTACTACTCCATTAGGTGCGATTACTCCCATATCTTTTTCTATGCCGTTCTCGAAACCTTTATCCAACATAAAGAAATTATTGCGTTTGGTTACGCTCTTTGAAATAACTTTAGCATCAATAAAAGAAAATCTTTGTTTATATATAGTGTCTGTCTGCTGATGTGAGGAATTTATAATACGTACAAATGATGACGAAATCTGACTTTTGAGTTTTTTGTTTTCTTGTACCAACGCCTCATTCTTGCTTTTCAAATAAAAATATGAGGTAATGTTACTTGTTGTACTATATAAACTACCTGAAATATTGTTTGCCAAAGATATTAAAGAGGACGACTGCCTGCTATCGTTCAATGTTATAAAATATACACTCAACCCTTCAAGCAAAAGAAAAAGAAAAACATAATAGTACTGCCTCAAAAATCTTAATAAGTTTGCCATATTTCATCATTATCAATAATAACTTATTGGAATGCAAAGTTACAAAAAAACTATAAATAATTTGGTGGTTAATATAAAATAATTTAATTTTGCAAAATTAAAATGATGGATTTATTAATAAAAAAAAGAAAAGATTATGAAAAAGATTTTGTTTGCTTTGTTAGCATTGTTCTTGTTGTCTTCAACGACAGTTGTTTTCACATCTTGTGATGATGAAGATCCTTTGGAGGATTTGGCTGGCTCTCTAGTTGGTTCAATGAAAGTAACTATAGATAACAAAACTGCCACTTTTACTGGTGTAGGTTACTTTATAGAAAACGGTACAATCTATTTTGGTTCGGGCAATATGGATGGTGCGGTTTTAGTTTCAAAACTGGACGGTACGACTCCAAAAAAATACACTTTGGGTGTAGTAAGCGAAGACATATTAACTGCTTTAGTACGTGGAGAGTTGAACATAGGACGTTTTAATAACATCTTGGCTTTCCGTACAGTTGAAGGTGAGATTTACGTTGTGGTTGCTGGTACATTTAATGTTACAAGCATAGGCAATGAAATGAAAGGTTCATTCTCTGGCAACGCAGTAACGGCCTCATACGTAGAAAAACTTTACAATGACGGTATGAATGCTGCAGAAATTCTGAAAGTTGTAACCGGCAATTCTGCAGAGGTTGTGAAAATTAACTGTACTGGATTTACTGCAAAAGAATCATCAATTTTGAAAGAAAAGTTAAGTAATTTCTTCTAAAAACTTAGGAAAGAAAGTAAATAAAAAAGGCCGAAATTAAAAAAATCGGTCTTTTTCTTTGTGGTGTTCAAAAAATTATGTAATTTTGCAAACTCAAAATATAAAAAGTAAGATAATCATAATCAAACAAGTTAATAACAAAATAAAACGTAACGACAATGACAAAAGCTGAAATAGTTGCAGAAATTGCACAAAAGACAGGAATGGAGAAAATAAACGTACAAGAAATAGTAGAGTCTTTCATGAGCATAGTAAAAGACTCCATGAAAAGGGGTAACAACGTTTATTTGAGAGGCTTTGGTAGTTTCATCATTAAACGCAGAGCCGAGAAAACAGGACGTAACATTTCTAAGAATACCACAATCTTAATACCTGCACACAACATTCCTTCGTTTAAACCTTCGAAGGCTTTCGTTGAAGATATAAAAAACAATGTTAAATAAAATAACAATTAAAACATTTAAAGAAAAATGCCAAGCGGAAAGAAAAGAAAAGGCCACAAAATGGCTACTCATAAACGTAAAAAACGTTTGAGAAAAAATAGACATAAGAATAAATAATATTCTTTTTAGTCTTGCTGAAAACCTTTTATTGCGAAACTGTTACATGCTTCATTGCAAAGCAGATTTCGCAATATTTCATTTTTAGTATAAAACTAAATCAATAACAAAAAAAGAACACTCCAATGGATAAGGATTTAATAATTGATGTAAAAGAATCGGGAGTTGAAATTGCGTTATTGGAAGACAAAAAATTAGTAGAACTTCATAAAGATAACCCAAGGCAGGATTATGTGGCGGGTAATATCTATCTTGGGCAAGTGAAGAAAATTATGGCAGGATTAAATTCTGCTTTTGTAGATGTAGGGGCAGGTAAAGACGGTTTTCTTCACTATTTGGATTTGGGACACAATTTCCTAAAAATGCAAGATTTTGTAAAAAAATGCATATCTGGAAATACAGAAGGTGTATTTTCTCAAAAAAGACAAATACCCGACCTTAATAAAAACGGCATAATATCTGATGTTTTGAAACAAGGGCAATTGGTTTTGGTACAAATAACTAAAGAACCAATATCTACCAAGGGTCCGCGATTGAGTTCAGAAATTTCATTTGCAGGCAGATACATAGTATTAGTGCCGTTTGAAAGTAAAATAACTGTTTCTCAAAAGATAAAAAGCATTGAAGAACGTAAGCGGTTAAGACGACTTTTGACAAGTATTCAGCCCGAAAATTGTGGATTGATAATAAGGACGGCTGCCGAGGGGAAGAGTGTTGCCGAATTAGATGCAGATGTAAAGGATTTATATTCTAAGTGGGAGTCTATAATCAATAATCTAAAAAACGCTCTACCTCCAAAAAAACTTGTCAGCGAGTCAGATTCTGCTATAGTTTCTGTCAGGGAGATGCTTAGTGAGGAGTTTAGCAATATATATGTAAATAACGAAAAAATATATAACGACCTTAGGGACTATTTGCAAAAGATTTATCCCGACAAAAAAGAGATATTGCATCATTATAAATTACAAACGCCAATATTTGAGCAGTTTAGTATTGATAATCAAATAAAAAGTTCGTTTGGCAAGGTTGTAACCATACGTTCAGGGATTTATTTGGTTATAGAACAAACAGAGGCTATGGCAGTAATAGATGTTAATAGTGGTCCTCGTCAAAAGGCTTCACAAGACCAAGAAGAAAACGCACTAATGGTGAATACTGAGGCAGCGTTGGAGATTGCAAGACAGATGCGATTAAGGGATATGGGAGGCATAATAGTGATTGATTTCATTGATATGGTTTCTAAGGCAAATTGCAAGAAACTTTACGACACAATGCGTGAGGAACTTTCCAAAGATAAGGCTCGTCATACAGTTTTACCATTGAGTAAGTTTTGTTTGATGCAAATCACCCGTCAAAGAGTGCGACCTATAATAGATGTTGAGGTAACAGAATTATGTCCTACGTGTGCAGGAAGTGGTAAAGTGAAATCTTCTATAAGTGTTGTCAATAACATTCGTAGCGATGTCAAGTTTTTGGCACGAGAACAGAACGAGAAACTCTTGACAATAGTAATGCATCCATTTGTTGCGGCGTATCTAACAAAAGGATTTTGGTTTAAACCTTATCATAAATGGCAAAAAGAATATAAAATTAAACTAAAAATTGTTGCATCAAATGATTTGGCTGTAACAGAGTATTTGTTTTTGAATACCAATGGTGATAAAATAGAAATGTAGAAACGTATTTTCGTATTTTCTATAATAGAATGAGGTTATCTAATATCAGATAACCTTTTTTGTGGCTTTAAGATAAAACACAAAACTTTATATACATTTTTTTGCAAGTTAAAAAAAACTTCGTACCTTTGCAAAACCTTTGAAAATCCTATAAAAACGACAAAGAATGAATACTAAATGTTTGATAATTGCTTTGATATGTGCTATTTTGTTATTTGCGTGTAATAAAAAAGAGACTCAAACGAATGAAGAGACTTTTGTGAATTACAAAGACGTAAAAATACCAGATTTCAATGCAGATAGTGCTTATTATTTTGTAAAAAAACAATGTGATTTTGGACCGCGTACTCCTGAATCTCAATCTGCAAATGATTGTGCCGAATTTCTTATATCTTATTTGAAAAGTAAAGCCGATACGGTGTATGTTCAAAATTTTACTTCTACACTTTGGGACGGCAAACAAGTAAAAGGCACCAATATTATTGCTTCTTTCAATATAGAATCTACGGATAGAGTATTGTTTGCCTCGCATTGGGATTCTCGATTATGGGCTGACCATGATGAGGACCAAAGCAAACATAGACAATCCATAGATGGTGCAAATGATGGAGCAAGTGGAGTGGGTATATTATTAGAAATTGCACGTTTGATGCACAATAAAAATACTAAACAAGGATTAGATTTAGTCCTTTTCGATTTGGAAGACCAAGGGGCACCTTATTGGGCAGAAAATCAACAGGAAGATCAAAGCGATTGGTGTTTGGGGTCGCAGTATTGGGCTCAAAATCTTCATATTCCTTATTATCGTGCAAAATATGGAATACTTTTGGATATGGTGGGCTATAAAGAATTGCGTTTTACCAAGGAAATGCAATCTATGGGCTATGCTTCGTCTATTATGAACAATGTTTGGAATATTGCAAGGGATTTGGGATACGAAAACATATTTGTAAATAATACCGATAATGCAGTTATGGACGACCATGTGTGGATCAATCACTACGCAAAGATACCAACAATAGACATTGTGCAGAATAGTGCTAATCATTCTTTTTTTCCACATTGGCATACCACAAAGGATAATATTGACTGTATAGATAAAAACTCTCTTGCTATAGTTGGTAAAGTTATTTTGACAAGTTTCTTTGCTGCAGAGGAAAAACAATAAAATGAATAAGTTATATATCAAAATGTTGCAACTGATTGGCAAGGTGATGTATAAGCGATATATTTCACCTTGGTTGATTATGGCAATAGATGGTATGCTTGTTGTGTTTTCTATATTCTTTACGGGTTGGATACTAAATATTAAAGAAACTTGGTTCAATTTCCCTTTTGACAATTATTCTATTAGATTCATTTTATTGACTTTTTTCGTAACTATTTTTTGTATATTTTCTTTCAGAATCCATAGAAGTATAATTCGTTATTCGTCTTTTTCTGACATGTTACGTATTTTGGGGGCATTGGTTTTCACAAACGTAGTCCTTTTGGCAATAAACTATATTTATAAATACACATCGGGGCAAGGGTTAGAAGATTTTTTCCCAAAACAACTAATAATAACTAATTTCTTTGTTACTTACATTTTATTGTTTATGTTTCGTATGTTTGTTAGATGGTTATTTGAAAAAGCATATCATAATGGTACGGATTCAAGATTTACAATCAAAACCTTTATTTTTGGAGCAGGACATACGGGAATAGCAACTGCCAATGCATTATTGTCTTCTGATACAAAGTATTACATAAAAGGTTTTTTAGATGACGACAAAACTCTTACAGGTAGGACTATCCAGGGAATCAAAGTTTGGAATACAGACAAAGAAGAGTATATACTGAAATACAAAGATATAGACCAGTTAATTATTGCAACTGGACGTATTAGTAATGAAAGAAAAGCCAAAATTTTTGAATTATGTTATCAAAACAATATCAAGGTTTTGACAGTTCCGCGTGTAAAATATTGGGTAGATGGCAAACTGAGTGAAAACAATATTAAAGAAATTCAAATTGAGGACCTGCTTGGACGGAAGGAAATTAAACCTAATACAGATGTTATAAAGAATGTTTTAGGTGGCAAGAGAATTTTGGTAAGCGGAGCCGCTGGAAGTATTGGTAGTGAGATTGTTAGACAATTGACAAACTACAATCCTACAATTCTTTTGTTAGATAATGCTGAAACTCCGCTATTTAATATTGAAAACGAATTGAAAGAAAAGTATCCACATGCTGAATATCAAATTATTATAGCAGACATTAGAAATAAAAAGCATTTGGAAGATATTTTTATGAAATATCGCCCGCAGATTGTCTTTCATGCAGCCGCTTATAAGCACGTTCCAATGATGGAAAGGGAACCATATGAAGCTGTTTTGACTAATGTTTTTGGCACCAAAAATATTGCCGAATTGAGTTTGAAGTATTCTGCCGAACGCTTCATAATGATTTCTACTGACAAGGCTGTCAATCCAACAAATGTTATGGGTGCGACCAAGCGTTATGCTGAAATGGTAGTGAAAAACATTGAAAACCTCAGCAAATTACAAAATAGTAATAACAATACCTCAACTCTATTTACCATAACTCGTTTTGGCAATGTTTTAGGTTCAAATGGTAGCGTTATTCCAACATTTAAGAAACAAATTGCAAGTGGAGGACCTGTTACCGTTACACACAAAGAGATTACAAGGTATTTTATGACTATTGCAGAGGCTGCTCGTTTGGTGTTGGAGGCAGTTACTATGGGCAATGGTGGAGAAATTTTCCTTTTTGATATGGGACAACCGATTAAGATAGACGATTTGGCTCGCAAAATGATAAAACTTTCGGGATTAGAGCCTGAAAAAGATATTGAAATAAAATATAGCGGACTAAGGGCGGGAGAAAAACTTTATGAAGAATTACTTACAAACAAAGAAAACACTCTTCCGACCTATCATAAGAAAATATTTATTGCCAAAAGTGAGGAATGTTCTAATATAGAAATACAAAAATATTTGGACGAATTGCAACAAATTATAGAAAAACCTTTTGACCAAAATACTAATATGCAAATTGTTAAGAATATCAAATGTTTAGTCAAAACTTTCAAGTCTAACAATAGCGAATTTGCAGTTTTGGACACCGAATGATTACAAAAAATTTTGATTATTCCAAAATATTTATTTACCTTTGCAACAATAAACCTCAAAAACTAAAAAAATATGGAAAACACGAAGAAATACATAAGTTTTATTATTTGTGGATTGATAGTTTTTGCTTGTGCGTTAGTTTGTGTATCGTGCGATACGGACGAATGTTTTGAAAAAGGCAATTACAAGTCATCTCAAATAAACAAAGCCGCTCCGGGAACCAATCCTAATGTAGAAATAGATTGCTAAAAGAACATTTAGTAACCCTAAAATATAAGTAAATAATATGAAAAGAGTATTTTTTGCATTGATGTTCTTTGCTATTGGAGTTTTTACACTTATCTCTTGTAGCAATAACGATAATACAGAAACATCAACACAAACCACTGCTGAAAATGAAAGTGTTGTTTATATGACTAACGAAATTACCCCCGAGAGTCTTGTAAAAATTTATGAAAAATTAGGGGTAAAGGCACAAGGTAAAGTCGGCATAAAAATTTCCACAGGCGAGGGAGAGGGCAAACACGCACTTAGTCCAGATTTTATTGCCCCTTTGGTAAATAAATTAGGAGCAAACATCGTAGAATGCAACACTGCATATATGGGAACGCGTCATAATTCGGAACTACACCACAAGACAATCAACCAACACGGCTATAACAAGATTGCAACTGTGGATATATTGGACGAAGAAGGTGAGATAAAACTTCCAATAGAGAATGGCAAACATTTGAAATATGATATTGTCGGCTCACACATCAATAATTATGACTTTATTGTTAATTTGGCTCACTTCAAAGGACATCAAATGGCAGGTTTTGGTGGAGTGTTAAAGAATCAATCCATAGGTTTCGCATCTACTAATGGAAAAGCATACATTCATTCGGCGGGTAAATGGGAGAAAATGGACGAATTATGGGAAAAGTATATTGCCCAGCAGGACGATTTCACAGAAAGTATGGCAGAGGCAGCAAAGGCAATTGACGATAAGTTTAAAGGAAAAATTGTTTATATTGCTGTTATGAACAATATGAGTATTGATTGCGATTGTAATGCAAATCCTGCTACTCCATTGATAAAAGATTATGGTATTTTGGCTTCCACAGACCCAGTTGCATTGGATAAGGCTTGTTTAGACATTATATATAATATGGAAGTAACCCCTGAAAACAATACGAAGCCTTTGATAGAGCGTATTGAGAAACAAAAAGGTGCTCATATATTAGAACATGCTGAACAAATAGGACTTGGAAGCACTAAGTATAGGATTGAAAAACTATAAATTTCGTCTTACCATCTAAAATATTCTACATTTTTTGTCGGCAAGTCAAATTTTTTAAATTTTTTTTGTTAATTCAAAAATTTTTTGTAAATTTGCAAAATGAAAAATCGTACTGAAAAACAATGATTTAGAAAAAAGTGGAATAATCAGCGTGATTATTGAATTTTTTACGCAAGAAATTTTATTTTTCAGTGTGATTAAAAAAATAATAAGAGTACAGTTAAGAATTAGAGTTTTTTAATAAGAAATAAATTGAAAAAATGATAAAATTATCCCTAAAAGAAAGCAAAAATAATTTCGTAACTACCTCATTATCAAGTATATGGGGGGGGGGGGGATTTTTTGTTATGCGATAAAGAAATATAATAAACAAAATATATACAACGGCAGGCAAGTGCGGTAACTTGTTTGTCGTTTGTTTTTTGTAGGAAAAAAAGTAAAATAAAAGTAATAACGTTAGAAAACAATAAGAAAATAAAAATAAAATTAGTATAAACCATTAAAATTTAAACAAGTATGAGAAAATTTAGTTTCTTTATTGCAATATTCATTATTGCTTTGGTGGGAAAGATAAACGCACAAACAGATTATGGCATTGAGGTTGCTGGGGTAAAAGTTACTTCTGCAAACTGCAATAGTATAACGGGAGCAAAGATTTCTGGCTCTGTGTCTTACAATCATGAGTCAAAGACCCTTACATTAGACAATGCAACAATTGATGGTTATATTGACTTTGATAAAGATTCAAGCAGGATTGCAGATATAACCATTACTCTTGTAGGGGCAAACGCTGTTGATGTTATTAAAAGTGTAAGTGGTACAAAAACAATAAATGGTACAGGCAGTTTAAAAGTAGTGGGTGAAATTAACTGTAAGTATGAGAAAAACACAATTATAGAGGATTGTACTATTGAAATGGATGCTACACCTAAA